>CAZZUU010000284.1:0-5661 GCA_964657275.1 uncultured Mucilaginibacter sp.
GAATCAAGAGACAAGAAAGCAAGAATCAAAAAGTGAGAAACAAGAATTAAAAGGGATAGGTAACAAATTAAGGGTTGACTTGGCTCTTGATTCTTGTCTCTCATAACAAACTATAACCCATGACTGATAAATTTATATTTCGTTTCGTAGCGGCAGTGTCCGTTTTTGTTTTTGCAGTGGTGCTAATCTTAAACCGCAGGATCATACCTGCACCTGCCACGCTGCCATCGTTTACGCATTACCTGCCAATGCTTAATGCCATTTTGAACGGTACCTGCAGTATTTTGCTGCTCACATCCCTGTATTTTATTAAACAGGGGAATATCACCGTCCATAAACGCCTCAACATTTTAACGTTTTGTTTGTCATCGCTTTTTTTGGTGTCGTACATTTTATTTCATTACCTGGCTCCTGAAACAAAGTATGGGGATACCAACGGCGATGGTATATTATCCGCTGCCGAAGCCGCAGCAGCAGGAAGCATAAGGTATGTTTATTACGTGATATTGATATCACACATTATCCTTGCTGCCGGTGTTTTGCCGCTGATACTGTTAAGTTTTTACCGTGGCCTGCAGATGCAGGTAGAAAAACATAAGAAACTGGTGAGATGGGCATTCCCAATATGGTTATATGTTACCGTAACCGGGGTTATCGTTTATTTAATGATATCGCCGTATTATCATTTTTAGGACCATGCGAAACTTCCAGTTTTTAAACGGCGAAGCCCTCAATGAGGCCTTTGAAAAACAATCAACTTCGAATTAAACTTCGGAAGTTTAACTCGTATATTTACAGCATGAAAAACAGCTTAAAAACAGCTTTAATATTAATTGTATTTGGCTTTATAATGCTGAATACAAAGCCTGTTAAAGCACAATGTGCCCAATGTGCTGCAACGGTAGCATCGAATGCAAAAAGCGGTGATAAAACGGCTAATGGGCTAAATAACGGAATTATGTTCCTATTGGCAGCTCCATACCTGGCGGTTGCGATATTAGGATATGTTTGGTATAAAAATTATCGCCGCAAAAATGTGAGCATCGATATTCCGAACGAAAAGCTGCATCTCAATTAGTTCATAGCTGGTGGTTCATAGTTCTTAGTAACTCCGGCCATGAACCATAAACTACATCTACTCACAACTACTACTGCCCACTCACCGTTCACCAAATGCAAACACCAAAATCATGGGCAATGCTGCACACCAAATGCCCAAGATGCAGGCGGGGTGATATGTTTGAAGGGGGGATGTATAACTTTGGTTCCAATAAAATATATGAACACTGCCCGCATTGCAACCTGCACTTTGAAATAGAACCCGGTTATTTTTATGCCGCAATGTATGTAAGCTATGCGTTGAATGTATTTGAGGCTTTTGCCATTGTAGCGGCTACTTACCTGTTAACGCATAACGCCGAATCGCCGTGGTTATATTGCAGTGTAATTTTAGCGGGCTGTGTTTTGTTATCGCCTATAAATTTCAGATATTCCCGCGTTTTTCTTTTATATTGGTTATCCCCTAAAATAAATTACCAGCCACATTTAGATACTGATGATACAACGCCATACCTTTAGTTTCTTAAAAGAACTGATTGAAAATAATAACCGGGAATGGTTCCAGGCTAATAAGGAGCGTTACGAGGAATCGCGTGGAAATGTAATAGCGTTTACTAATGAATTGCTGAAACTGCTGCATAAAGTCGATCCGGGGATGGATGACGCACTCGATCCCAAAAAATGTGTGATGCGCATCTATCGCGATATACGGTTCAGTAAAAATAAAACGCCTTATAAAAATAATTTTGGCGTGAGTTTGCCCAGTAAGGGGTTGAGAGGCGGTGGAGCTGAATATTATTTACACATAACCCCCGGTGCTTCATTTATCGCAGGAGGATATTGGATGCCCGAAGCCGGCCACTTAAAATCGATACGGCAGGAGATTGATTATAATGCCCATGACCTGAAAAAAATAATTGACGAAACGGAATTTGTGCAATTATTCGGTGAGTTCAGAAAACAAGAACAGTTAAAAACTGTTCCGAGAGAATATAGCGCTGATAATGAAAACATTGAGCTGTTAAAACTTAAAAGTTTCGTGGCTTTTCATTACCTTAAGGACGAAGAATTAATGGGTAAAGATGCGGTTGATTCCATAGCTTCTATATGCGGTAAGATATATCCGCTAAATGTTTTTTTAAATAATGCCATTGCTTAATTACTATTCAACCCTATAATCATGAAAATTAAATACTACTTGTCAGCCGTACTGCTATTTATGGTTTTGCACTCTTGCGTTGTGCTTTCGCCGAAAAGATATAAATCATTGGTAAAAGAACGCGATTCACTGGCAACTTTAGCCGGTAACCTCGAAGATACCGTTTCCCGTTTACGCGCCGACACTGCGCGGTTACATCGGGCCATCCACGAGCTTCAGGGTACTTACAATGCGCTGAACGATAAATACAACACGTTGAATAACAGCTATAATTCGTTAAACAATAATTATAACGCCAGCTCAACTAAAGTGAGCGAGCTATCTACCGACCTGCAAAAAAGAGAAGCACGCCTAAAGGAAGTAGAAGATATATTGCACAAGCGCGATGAAGCTACTACCGCTCTTAAAAATAAATTGCAGCAGGCGTTGCTGGGCTTTCAACAAAACGGTTTGACTGTTGATATCCGCAATGGTAAGGTATACGTTTCTTTAACCGACAAGCTGTTGTTTCCATCAGGTAGTATTGTGATCGATGCGCGGGGTAAAATGGCGTTGGAGCAGCTTGCAGCTGTTCTCAACAAAGAACCGGACATCAACATAGCCGTTGAAGGCCATACCGACGATAAAAAGGTAGTGAACCTGGGCCAGATAAAGGATAACTGGGATCTGAGCGTAATGCGTTCCACATCAGTATGCAGGTTCCTGACCGAGGTTCAGAAAGTTGATCCGCACAGGCTCACCGCAACAGGCAAAAGCGAATATCAGCCGGTTGATCCGGCCGATAGCCCTGAGGCCCGCGCTAAAAACAGACGCATTGAAATAGTACTTACGCCAAAGCTGGACGAATTGTACGATTTGATCACGAAATAGAGATTGAATGTTTGGGTCGGGATATTCGGATTTCGACCCAAACTTTTAAAAGGGACTTACAAAAGATTTAAACGAAGGTAAAATTTCATCTTTTGGGGATAGTAATACTTCGTCTTTAGCAATTCTCCAGTCTATACCCAAATCTTCATCATTCCATAACACGCCGATTTCGGATGCCTTGTCGTAATAGTTATCCACCTTATAGGTAAAGATGGTATCGTCTTCCAGCGTGGCAAAGCCGTGTACGAAGCCTGCCGGTATCCACAACTGCAATTTATTGTGTTCATTTAGTTCTACGGCAACATGCTTTCCGTAGGTAGGTGAGCCTTTGCGTATATCCACCGCTATATCCAGTACACTTCCACGGATCACACGCACCAGTTTACTTTGCGCAAAAGGATTTGCCTGGGCATGCAGCCCCCTTACTGCTCCCTTGTGCGAAAAGGACTGGTTATCCTGCACAAATTCGGTGGTAATTCCGGCTTCAGCAAACTTGCTTTTACTGTAGCTTTCGTAAAAATAACCCCGGCCATCATTAAATATTTTTGGTTCAATAATAAGCAGGCCTTTAATGGCTGTTTCAATAATGTTCATGTTTAGTCGATGGTTTGCATCAGCGTGTTAAACAGCACAAATTGATTTTCAAATTGCTGGTTATGCATTGCCTGCAGCTGGTGTAAATGATTGGCGTAAAATTGGTTGAATTTTTCGATGGTATCAGTACGGTATTGTACGCAAAAAGTTACCCCTTCGTTCGGCGAATCTATAACGGTAAGCACCTCATACGAGTTAAAAAATCCCGTTGCCATTACCTGTGGAATATAAACCTGCTGCATCCAGTCAAACCATTCCCCGCTGATGGCTTCCTCAACAATTATGGTATCGTTAAATATAATCATGGGTGCAAAAGTAGTGTTTTAGTTGATTAAGTTGATTGGGTTGGATTATGTTGATTCACTGATTAAATCTTATTGTGATAAACTTCCTCAACTCAATCAACATAATCCAACTTAATCAACCACTTCACCTACGACGACGCCTCATTCTTATCCCCACGAAGCAATCTGAAACGCTTACGGGCCTCGTTTATCCAAAGGCTGCCTGCGTAGTCGGTGATTATTTTTTGATAATATATTTTAGCCTTTTCCTTATCCATTACGTGGTTTTCATAAATGTCGCCCAGCATAAAAACGGCATCGTCTGCCCAAAGTCCGGAGCTATGTTCGTCAACAATCTTTTTCAGTAGTGGTATGGCTCCGGCATATTCCTTTTGCTGTATAAGCAGCCGCGATTTTGCCATCAAAATATCATCAGAAAGTGAATTCCCCGGGTATTTTTGATCGATGCTATCCAGCGTTTGCAGTGCCTTTTCGGGTTGTTCAGCAAATATCAGCAGGTCGGCCCTTGCGTATATCTTTAAGGCGGCGCCGGTACTATCGGCTGTGATATTATCAGAAATCAGCAATGATAAATTTAGCGCATCGTTAGCTATTAATTGGGATGTTGCCGCCTTTAGTACATCAAGTTGTCCTTTTGCCCACGTAAAATCGCCGGTATAATAAGCCAGTTTTGCATTACGATATTTAGCATCCTGACCAACAGATGTGTTCGGAAAATCCTTCTCAACCTGGCTATAAAGCAAAGTTGCATCCCAGGGCTGGTTGTTTATTAACTGAATGTCGCCAAGGTCGAGTTTGCAATCGGCAAGCAGGTTTGGCCTTATGTTAGGTAGGTTTACCGCTTCCTCCAAAAGTTTTTGGGCATCAGTCAATTTATGCAACTTAAAGGCCTGCAAAACCGCCAATTGCTGCATGGCGAAAACGGTATTGTTATTTTTACCGAATTCGTTTAACAAGTCAGCATAATCCTTTTCAAGGCTCAGCAAATCGTCTTTGGTGTATTTTCCGGCTGTAATCCGGGTGTTTTTGGTGTTGATCAGTTCTATTTTCGCAGGTATGTATAACTGCTGATCTTTACCTTTGCTGATAAGGTACTCATAGCCCCTTATGGCAGTATCGTAAGCTTCATTTGATACAAGTGTACGGCACAATTCAAAAACATCGTTACCGTCATCGTTTCTTCTCCGGCTTAATGCCATGGCCTGGTTAAGCGCCTGATCGAATTGTTTTTGCTGTAAATATTGCCAGGTAAGCAGTTCGGTGTAAATAACTTGCTGCGGGTCTTTCTGCAGGTGCTTTAACAATGCCATTTTCAGCATATCGTAATCGGCGGACCCTTCGTAAATTCCCGAAAGCGCATTTTCAGCCTGGCTGATGAACGGCGGATTAGCAGGTAAGAAGTTGAGATATTCCTCCGTTAGCCCTGCTTTGTCCCGCTTATAGCGGTACAGGTTGATGAGCTCGTAAGAAAACAACGCATCACTGTGCAACAATTTGCGCCCTTGCAGAAATATCTTTATGGCATAATCAACATTTGAGCTCTGATAAAACTGGGCAGCCAGCATGGCTATATCATTTTGATCGGCCGGGAGGTTATTGAGCAGATCGTCATAAAGCGCATTGGCTTTTTCCACAAATCCCTGCTGTGTATAGGCAGTGCCCAGCATAATAACA
>CAZZUU010000285.1:0-1397 GCA_964657275.1 uncultured Mucilaginibacter sp.
GGAATCGAGAGCCAGGAATCATAATTGGCTCCTGGTTCTTTAATCTTGACTCTTTTCTTATAACTGGCTTAATATTTGTCTCGCTATTTAAAAAATTAAATATGCCTGAGGGGCCATCAATCGTTATTTTGAAAGAAGCTGTGCAGCAATTTAAGGGTAAAAAGGTACTGCACGCTACCAGCAACAATAAATTGTTTGACGCCCTATTGCTGGAGGGCAAAACCATAACAGATTTCAAAAGCTGGGGAAAGCATTTTTTGATCTGCTTTCCCGATTTTACTATCCGTATCCACCTGATGATGTTTGGTAGTTACCGTATTAATGACCATACCGCTAAACCCGCCCGCTTACACCTGCAATTTGCCGATGGTGAACTTAATTTTTATGCTTGTTTACTGTTATTGATTGAAGAAAACCTGGATGAGGTTTATGATTGGTCGGCTGATATAATGAGCCCGGAATGGAGTTCCAAAAAAGCTGTTATTAAATTACGTGATACGCCGGAAATGCCGGTATGCGATGCCTTAATGGACCAGCAGCTTTTTGCCGGGGTTGGCAATATCATCAAGAACGAAGTATTGTTTCGCACACGCATTCATCCGTTGAGCCCGGTCGGCAAAATACCCCCAAAAAAGTTGAACGAATTATTAGCTGAAGTTGTCACCTACAGTTTTGAATTTTTGGAATGGAAAAAGGCGAATACACTTAAAAAGCATTGGCTGGCCTACAGTAAAAAAACTTGTCCGCGAAACCATGTGCCCTTTCATAGCGTTATTACCGGTAAAAGTAAACGGCGTAGCTTTTTTTGTACGCTATGCCAGGCGTTATATGATTAGTTGATAAAGCGGCAAATGGAAAAGCAGCTATTTATCAATATTCAGCCCCGTGTAAAAACGGGGCTGAATATTGATAGCAGGGTGTCATTTCAGATTCCCTGCAGGGTTTAACCGGCAGGATGACATTCAGATGAAACTTAATGTATAGAGGCAAGGAAGTGATTGAAAAAAACTAAAAAATCTTTTAAAAACCACAACCCCTAAAAAGGATTGCCCGTATAAAGAAGCTCATTGAGCGCCCTGCTCATCAATAATTTATCAAATCAAAAAAGATCCCTGGCGCGAGGCTGGGGATTTTTTTAATTGGAACGAATATAAAGCATAACATTTAGATAATCAATACCGTATAAATATAAAGTTTAAGTTTTTTTAGTTAGTTTTTTGGTTTAATGGTTAATAAGGATTGTAGCCGGAAAGGGATTTCCGGCTATTTTTTTGCTCATTTTTCCGAACCGGGATAAGCGAATTTTGGGATTTGCAGGATGGGTTGTTGAGGATGAAAGCTTAAAAACAAGCTGACTTAATTGAGATATTAAATTGTCACTTCTTCATCTTTCGGTC
>CAZZUU010000285.1:1407-2308 GCA_964657275.1 uncultured Mucilaginibacter sp.
CTTTACTGACTTTACTGACTCTTCAACCTACATCAATGCTTCCGCTATTTCTTCGAAACCTTTTTCGCGTGCCAGGTCGGCGGGGAGTTTGCCGCCTTCCATACGGATATTGATATCGGCGCCATGTTCCAATAATAAGATCAGCAGATCGATATTGCCGTTTTGCGCGGCTGAATGCAATGCGGTAACACCTGCCTGTTGCCTTACGTTAATCTGTGCATTATTTTCTATCAGCATGCGGGCAATATCAGTATAGTTACCAGCGGCTGCAGAATGTAAAGGGTACACTTTGAAGCCGTTGTTTGAGGCTAAATTTACGTCTGCACCTTTTAACACCAGGTAACGTGCAATTTCATACTGGCCGAAATAGCAGGCCAGCCCTAACGGTGTAAAGCCGTCTTCGGCATAAAAATTCACTGCCTCGGGGTGTGTATAAACCAAGTGGGCCACTACATCAAATTTACCTGCGGCAGCAGCTTCAAAAAGACTGATCTCATCGAGATGTTTTAATAATGCAGCGGTAACTTCGGGTTTTTTGTAATAGCAGGAAAGCATAAGCGGCGACACCTGATGACTGGTACGGCTTTTGGCAAGCGCAGGGGTTTCTGTCAGCAAGGCATTCAGGCCGATGAGGTCGCCAGTAGTGATACATTTTTCCAGTTTTTCAATACTCATTCTACCCGCGCCTGTTTATATCAATCGTTTACAATAACTATTTGTATGCTAATCTAACTTCTTTTATTGTAAATTAAAAACCGTCAATGCTTTCTGTATTATTAAAAATTAAAATATTCGGCTAAATAAGTTGTTTAATCTATTAACTTTATATTTGCACTATATCAGGGTTACATCAGGATGCCGGTAAAAGGAAATCAGTTTAAATCAAATAGTTTCAAACAAG
>CAZZUU010000285.1:2318-4081 GCA_964657275.1 uncultured Mucilaginibacter sp.
AGATTCCGGAAGTGTTACTTGGAGACTCGGCTCGTTTAAATCAAATAATTTTAAGGAAGAAAACCAACCCCGCCAGGCTTCATCAAAAAGTGAAAGGGAACGCAGTGTAAAGCCAAAGGCCGATAAACCGTATCCGTTTGACCCTATGAAAAGCCGGCTGATCAAAATACTAGGCTTATTTTCTCTTTTTTTATCTCTCGGTTTTTTGGTGGCTTTTACCTCTTACTTGTTTACCTGGCAGGTAGATCAAAGCTATGTTTCTGCGGCCAATGGCGGCTGGCGTAACCTTTTTAAAACTACCCAGGAATTAATGGACAACGGCCTTAAAAACCCTGTTGTAGAAAATTGGTTGGGTAAGTTTGGCGCATTGCTCTCCAACCAGTTTATTTATGAATGGTTTGGCGTGGCATCCTTCCTGTTCATTTTCGTGTTATTTGTAATTGGGTACCGGTTACTTTTCAGAATAAAATTATTTTCAATCAGCAAAACGCTCGCTTATTCTTTTTTTGGGTTGATATTTATTTCGGTGGCGCTGGGCTTTTTCCATGCTTTTGTAAGCGATACACCTAACTACCTTGAAGGTGAATTTGGTTTTTGGAGCAACCGTTTGCTGGATGCGCAAATAGGGCAGGCGGGTACGGGCGGCGTACTGTTATTTGGGGCGCTCACCGTGTTGGTAATTGCCTATAATATTGATTTTAAGCTACCGAGACGAAAAGCCGGCATGCTGGCAACTGACGCTGTAGGTGATATTGTGCCGGAGCCTGTTGACCTGGTAGATGAGGAGCTATCTACGCCCGTTGAATGGGCCGGCAGAAACAATAAAGACATACCCGGCAACGCGGTACGCCCCGATTCGCTTAAACAGCAGCCGCTTGTTCAAAACCCTATTTTCCATGAACCCATCGTATTGACACCCGATAGCGGGGAAGAGGCTGAGCAGGAAAATGAAATTCCGTTAACAGTTGGCGTTACCCGGCCTACCCCGGTTTTAAATATCGAACAAGCTGATGACGATAAGGCTAAGAGCCTGGTAGACCAATTTGGCACTTATGACCATACGCTCGAACTGGCTTCTTATAAATATCCGCCGCTCGACTTGCTCGAGAATTACGGATCGAACAAAATAAATGTAAATCCGGATGAGCTTGGCGCGAACAAAAACAAAATTGTTGAAACGCTGAACCACTATAATATCGAAATCGATAAGATAAAAGCTACCATAGGGCCAACGGTAACATTATATGAAATTATCCCTGCCCCCGGCGTAAGGATATCCAAGATCAAGAACCTGGAAGACGATATCGCGTTAAGCCTGGCAGCGCTCGGTATCCGTATTATTGCCCCTATGCCGGGCAAGGGTACTATTGGTATAGAAGTGCCCAATCAAAACCCCGAAATGGTTTCGATGCGGTCTGTTCTGGCAACTGAAAAATTCCAGAACACAACGATGGACCTGCCGATAGCGCTTGGTAAAACCATTTCCAACGAAGTATTTATTGCTGACCTGGCTAAGATGCCGCACTTGCTGGTAGCAGGTGCAACGGGTCAGGGTAAATCGGTAGGTATTAATGCGATACTGGTATCGTTACTATACAAAAAACACCCGGCCGAACTTAAATTTGTGCTGGTTGACCCTAAAAAGGTGGAGTTAACCCTCTTCCGTAAAATTGAGCGGCATTTTTTAGCCAAGCTGCCTGATGAAGCCGATGCCATTATAACTGATACTAAAAAAGTGGTAAATACGCTGAACTCCCTCTGTA
>CAZZUU010000285.1:4091-5654 GCA_964657275.1 uncultured Mucilaginibacter sp.
ATGACTTGTTAAAAGATGCGCAGGTACGTAATTTGAAGGAATACAACCAAAAATTTGTAAACCGCAAAATAAGCGATCCGGAAAAACACCGTTACCTGCCCTTTATCGTTTTGGTAATTGACGAGTTTGCCGACCTGATGATGACTGCCGGTAAAGAAGTGGAAGTACCCATTGCCCGTATCGCACAGCTTGCCCGGGCGGTAGGCATACACCTGGTGATAGCTACGCAACGGCCGTCGGTGAATATTATCACCGGTACTATCAAAGCCAACTTCCCGTCCAGGCTGGCGTTTAGGGTGTTATCAAAAATAGATTCACGTACCATTTTGGACTCGGGAGGCGCCGATCAATTGATAGGCCGCGGGGATATGTTATTATCAACCGGCAGCGACCTGATAAGGCTGCAATGCGCATTTGTAGATACGCATGAAGTGGAGCGTATCTCCGATTTTATAGGCAATCAGCGCGGCTACGCTTCGGCGATGTTGTTGCCGGAATACGTAGGCGAAGGTGAATCGGGAAGTACAAAGGAATTTGACCCGGACAACCGCGACCCCCTATTTGATGAAGCCGCAAGATTGATCGTGCTGCACCAGCAGGGTTCAACATCGCTGATACAGCGAAAAATGAAATTAGGGTATAACCGTGCGGGAAGAATTATCGACCAATTGGAAGCGGCCGGGATAGTTGGCCCGTTTGAAGGAAGCAAGGCCCGCGATGTTTTATATCCCGACGAATATAGTTTGGAACGCCATTTGGAATCACTTGCAAAACAGAACAACAATTAAACCCGGAGCCCGTTTATCCGTCAGATAAGTTATAAAATCAATCTCCGATAATCGGTGAAATCATAAAACACTAATGAAAAAACTATTTCTATTTTCCATTCTAACCGTAATAACTTTTGGATGTGCATTTGCACAGAAAGACGCTGCTGCTAAAGCAATCCTGAATAAGGTAAGCGCCAATTATAAAATGTACGATGTGGTTAAAACTGATTTTACTTTTGTGCTCGATAACCAGCAAGCCGGCGTAAAAGACACGCAGACGGGCACATTGATAGCGCGATCAAAAACCAACAAATACAAAGTAACCCTGTATGATGCCGAAACGCCTGCAAAACCCACAGTAGCACAAGAAATGATAAGCGATGGTAAAACCCAATGGACTTACCTTAAAAAAGACAATGAGGTGCAAATAAACAATGTGGATAACAGCGGCGAAGGGCTTAACCCTGCGCAGGTATTTACCATTTATGAGCATGGCTATAAATACATTTACAACGGCGATACCAAAATTGATGGCAAAGTTTACCAGGAAATTGACCTTACTCCCGAGGACATAAAAAAGTCGTTTTTTAAAGTGCGCCTGCTGATTGATAAAGTGAAAAAGCAGATCTACAGCGCACTAATTTTCGATAGAAATGGCAACCGGTACACTTATACCATCAAGAGTTTTGTACCCAATCCGCCGGTACCTGAAAATACCTTTACTTTCGATCCTAAAGCGCATAAGGGCGTTGAAGTGGTTGATTTAAGGTAGTTGGTTGGAGGTAGAGATTAG
>CAZZUU010000286.1:0-5646 GCA_964657275.1 uncultured Mucilaginibacter sp.
GGTTTTTACCATAAAGCGAATGCTCGGCGGCAAGGTGCTCTTTTTCCCAAAAGGTATGCGCTATCGCATCGGCAAAGTAGGGTGTTAAAGTGTTAAAGATAAAGAAGACATAAGATAATAGCACAAATAACGTAACATCTCTTTTCAATTTTACTTTGAACGATTCACTTTCATACCCTCCGCTCACGGCGGATGAATCGTTCAGGTCGTAAACAAAAAGAAACCAATACAGCTTTTTCAACGGGACAAAAGATTAAGGTGTTTGCCCTGTAATTACGAAGCTTTCATGAAAGCGGATTTATTGTTAATACTATTATTAGGTATAACAATATAACGTCTTACAAAAATAGTATTCCGGCATGCGCTGTATTTATTAAATCAGCAAAGTTTTATGCTCAAATCAACTAATAATAAAATTTATAATAATTATTTAAATCCGAAGACAATTGTAATGCGTATCTCCCTAAAAACAGGAAATAACTTCTTAAAAATTTAGTATTAAAAAAACTTACAAAATGAAAAAGACTAAACTAATTATCGCTGCCACTGCCATAGCGCTTACGCTTGGAGGTGGTATCCTTTGGGCATCAGATCATGCTGATGCGCCAAATGTAAAAGGTAAAAGCACCGACATTACAGATTTGTATGTGTTTCAGGGTGCAAACACCAACAATCTCGTTTTCGTAGGAAATGTTCAGGGCTTATTAACCCCCTCTGCAACAGCATCTGCATCATTCGACGAAAACACCATGATTGAGTTTAAAATTGACAATACCGGCGACAACATCGAAGACCTGGTAATTCAATGCGTTTACAAAAACGGTAAAATGTACATCTACGGCCCGGTAAAACCTTTGGCACCCGGCTTGTCAAGTACAGTTGCAGGAACAGCATCAGTGGTTGTACCGGTAACACCTTACGGCGCATCTACACCGGTTACTGCTACCTCATCAAGTGGGATCACAGCATTTGCAGGCCCACGGGATGATCCTTTCTTTTTTGACCTTGATCAATTCCACAAAATTGTAGGCGGAACTGCAACAGGTTTCACCAACCCTGGTCACGACACGTTTGCAGGTACAAATGTACTGAGCGTTGTAGTTGAAGTACCAAAAAGCTTATTAAACAGCACAGGTAAGCTGGGTGTTTGGTTACAAACAAAACAAAATCACTAATCCTTAAATCATTAAAGAAACAAATAAGATGAAAACGAATCTATATACTATAATCGGACTTTGCGCGCTAACCTTAGGATTAGGTGCATGTCATAAAGATAAAAAAGTTACACCTGCGGGTGATCCTAATACCGGCGAAGTATTTTCAATTCCCGGTGACCAGGTTGGCCGTCCCGGTATTGCCACAGTGTTTGTGGGCGCTGCCGATAAAGATAATTTTAATGTGACTGTGCCGTCAGTAATGGGCGCTGCCTACCAGGCAAAATTCCAGACACAGTTACAGGCCTACAATGGTGGTGCGTATACTACCAATCTTTTAGGCTTATCTGCATCTGCATTTACCGGAGTTTTAGCTACAGACGTGTTGAATGTTTCAACAACAGGCGTAACCAGCTATTATAATGGCACCCAGGTTTTAACAGGAAGAGCATTGAATGATGATGTTATCGATGTTAGCTTGATACTGATTTTTGGCGGCCCAAGTGGTACTGCAAATCCACAGTTAACATCTGACCACGTAGATGCTAACGATAAAGCGTTTTTAGCAACGTTCCCTTACGAAGCTTCGCCCTGGTAATTTAATATATATAAAGCTTGACAATGCAAAAGGCCGGGGAAATTCCCCGGCTTTTGTTTTGGCGCTAAAATCGCCTACAAAATTGTAAATTACCGATTCAAAACTCATTCAATCCCAGACCGACGAACTTAACCTAACACACCAACTGATGCTTTCATTTTCCAGCGACCCCAGGTTCCGTTACCCCCGAATTATTGGCATTACCCTACTGCTTTTAATGATCAGCCAGCCGCTCTGGGCGCACGTTGTTGTTGGCGAGTTAGAAAAGATGTCGAAAAGCAGTGCGGCATTGGTTTATCTTGGGTTGGGATACAAGCATATCCTCCCCCTTGGGTTTGATCATATCCTGTTTATCCTTAGCTTGTTTCTGTTAAGCCCTAAATTAAAGCCTGTTTTATGGCAGGCAACGGCATTTACTATTGCACACTCGGTAACACTGGGCCTCGCTATGTATCATGTAATTACGCCCCCCGCAAAGATCGTGGAGCCGGTGATAGCGCTTTCTATAATGTACGTTGCGTTGGAAAACGTGATATCGCCCAAACTGAAAGCCTCTCGTGTTGGCGTAGTTTTCCTGTTTGGGCTTGTTCATGGGATGGGATTTGCCGGTGCCCTCGGACATTTAGGATTGCCGAAGGACTCATACCTCACCTGCCTGGTAATGTTTAATGCCGGTGTGGAATTGGGACAGCTCACCGTTATATTAGCCGCATACTTTTTATTGGCAAGATGGTTTGGTGACAAGCCTTACTATCGAAAACGCATCGTAATACCCTTATCGATCATCATTGCTGTTATAGCAGCGTACTGGACGGTTCAGCGGTTATTCTTCTAAATCAGCCTCCAGCTCTTTAGCCATATCCGGACTAAGATCGTATTTGTTTTTATCAGCGGCCTTAAAAAATTCGGTGGCATTATATCCTTTACTTAGCCCTTTCATCATTACGCCCATATAATATAATTCCAATCCTTCCAGTGGCTGACCGGAAACATGCTGCTCAAATACCTTATAAGCTTCGTCATTTTTATGGTTTTCGAAAAGCGTATAGGCATACCATGCATAAGTTTGAGGCGTAGCACGGTTTTTCAGTTCATTTTTAGCAAGCTCTTCTGCTTTTGCAGGCTGGTTTAAAATGCCGGTGTAAATTTCTATCACATACTTATTATACATTTTGCCGTAAATAGTATCCGTCGATTTTAAAACAAATTCTTCCGCGTACCTTTTTTCCAGGTTTTTATCACCCCGCCCCTGCGCCATTTGGTACAGTTTAAATAATGGATCGGGCAATTTATTTTTGCTTTGAACAAATTTGAATATCCGCTCGGCAAGGGTGTCGTTTTTATCGTGCACCAAAGCTATCCAGCCAAGGCCCAGCATGCTGTGAAAATCAACACTGTTTAATTTGATACATCTCTTATATAAATCGCCTGCCTTTTGCAGATCGCCTGCATGTATGTAAAGATCCGCCGCATTTGATAATGCTATCCCGCTAAGATAAGGTACATTCTTTTCCAGGTCTGCTGCCTTCATCATTCCGCTGATGGCGCTGTCAATATTAGCATTAAAATGGTCCATTTTTGAACGGCGGAAATAATAGCTGTAATCATTCCCCTTTTTCAATATTCTCAAATAATTATTAGCGGTATTATACCGGCCCAATTCAAAATTCACATCGAATGAAAGCGTGGTTGATGTAAATTCATCAATACCTATTTTTTTTGCTTGTTGCAGCAACGTATCCGCTTGTGCAAAATGGTGCTGTAACATGGCGGAGGAGGTTAATGCCACAAACGGGGATGGCAAAGTATTGTTATAAGTTTTATTAACGCTTTTTAAAATTGATTCTGCCTGCTTTACATCGTTGATATCCCCAAATTGATGGAACCTGGCGATTAGGGTCGATGCATATTTTGATTCGTTCACCTGCCGCGGGTCTTTAGGGTCGATCCGGCTTTTCCAGAACAACATATCCTTTTGATTATCATATACCTGCCTTGGCAATGTATAATGGCTGATCAGGCTATCAACGTATGTGTTTTCAACAATTTTTGCGTTATGGTTTTTGCACGAGGCGAAAAATGATGCAACGAGAACGGCACCAATAAAATATTTCATATAATAAGTGGTTTTTTACAACTTACGTAAATTTGTGGTAGCCGGATTATAAAACTTACAGGAATATTTTCGATAAGGTTTCCTTCCAAAACAACATATAATTTCTTTACTCATCCTCGTCAAAATTCCACCTGCTTTTCCCATAACCTTTTTGCAGGGTAAAGCTTTTGTTGCTGAGTTTTTTAGAAATAACCATTATGGAATCCTTATTTAACGTACCTTCAAACACCCATTCATTGGCCCCCATATTTTTATAGTGAAGTCTTACCTTATTACCGGTTTTGTTGTATGGAATCAAATCGATCAATTGCTTTACAGTATCCGCTTTGAAAGCGTAATCAGTAATTGAATCGTTCATTAGCTTAATGCTTAATATCGGGAAGGTGTTGTTAATAGCGATTTTACGCCAACTGACAGCATCGTTATGGCCAGTTTGCCGCAATTGATGGTTGACGTAAAACTGATCGACAACGTAGATTCCCGAAATACTTCCCTGTGAGGGATGGTGATATTCTGCATATACCTCCGATTGCTTTCGCACGATCACTAAAATAATTAACGCAATAAAACCCGCCTTCGCACCGTAGTACACCCATTTGTATTTTTTGTTTTTGATTACCGGCAGATCAGAGGATAAACGGGCACTTTGTTTCAGCACTAAAATGGCAAACAGATTTCTCAAATCAGGGATCAGGATTAAAATGTTTACCAGTAAAAAATATATTACCCTCACCTTTACGAACACATCATATCCTATATCAAGCATCAAAACATTTATAAACAGAGAAAACGCAATCAACGCTCCAAGTGTGGTTGTTCTCCTGAATAAAAGCAGTAATCCAGCTAACGTTTCCAGGATACCACCAAAAATTTGGTAAGACTTTGAAGCGCCCATAAATTCCCAGAATAAATTGCGGGCGTCAAAGTCACCCAGTGGGCGGATCAGTGATGCAAAATCGGGTTGACTAAATTGGTCGCCTAAAAGCTTTGATATGCCATAGCCTAACAGAATGGCAGCCAAATAGTAACGCGCAAAAATCCGGGTATAGTTAAAAAATTGCGAAGCTTTTTTTCCTTTATCACGAATTGTCCAGACAAGAGAACCTATAAGGGCCATTAAAAGATAAAGGAACAGCGCAACAAACGTCCAATAATAATCACGGAATTGAACGTTGCCCGGGATTTGTTTGGCATGAACAAAATAACCTGCAGCGTGCAGGAGTGAACGAGTAACGCAAAAAAGCACCTCATTTAAAAAAGCTTTAAAATGGTAAGTCTGCAGGAAATTGCTGATAAATAAGAAAACAAGAATGAGCCATAGCGCGTAGGACCGTAAAACAAAAACTCTTGCCACGTACCAAAAATTGGAGCTGCTTTGATTCATTTATAATTAGGTTTTTGCTTTTATCAAACATACAAATTACCCGATAGTTATCGGTTACAACTGTGTTGTTTGAGGAATTAATGGTGAAAAAATCTCCCGGTCTGCTAACCCCGTATATGCTTTGGGACTCGTTTACTACTGAAACATTTCTTCATTAGCAAATTTTTATATTAAAACAGTAAGGTGATAAAACATAAAAAACACTAAACTGTTATAATACAAAGAGTTCCCGGATTTGAGAAATTATTATTTAGCAAGCTTCGAAAGCTTAAAATCAACACCATGATAGAAAACGGCGGAAATTGGAGACGTAGCACAAGAGATCTCTTTGTTGCAAATAAATATTGGTTTATTTGTTCCATCTTTTTTTTCCTGCTTATTGCATCCATTTACT
>CAZZUU010000287.1:0-5644 GCA_964657275.1 uncultured Mucilaginibacter sp.
TATTTATAAAGTGCTCACTACCGGCAACATGCCAGATTTCGGCGAGTTGGAACTTGCATTGATGGGATTGAGCACAGCCACTTACGTGGGCCTGAAATCAGCGGAGAATAAAAACCAGGGGCCAGCGCCTGCTAAACCCGCAGCATCAACAACAACCACTACTTAAATATTAAATAAAAAGCCAGGTGTATGATATACTTAAATACCTGCCTGATTAGCTAATTTAAATGACGAAAACATGCAAACAATATCGAAATCGATTTTACTATTTGCCATCGTGGTAACCAGCAGTTGTGCTACGTTAACCAAATCACAGCTCAATGAGGTTAATGCTTTCGGCCAATTGACCAGCAACTTTTCGGTTTGCCCCGGAGTTATAGTCGGTACATATAATCGTATTCATCAGCAACAGCAACTTTACCGCGCAAACGGCCTTGTTGATCCTGCCGCACATTTTAATGCCATTGTACACGCTAATGATTTCAAAAGAATTACCGACCCTCTGTCGGAAAAAATCGACCTGAGTTTAAAAATCATTGACCAGTACGCACAGGGCCTTATTTTGCTTACTTCAACAGATCACAATAAAGTACTGGACACCGCGGCTACAAAATTTGGAGCCAGCCTTGACGGGTTGATCACGACTTATAATAAAGTAGATCCGGGTGCCAAACTACCAACCGGTATTGGTTCGGTATTCGCGGCGGTAATTACATTGGGCGGCGATATTTATATACGCCGCAAACAAGCTGAAGATGTTAAACAGGTGCTTCCTGTGGGAGATCAGATAATTGAAAAGATGACCAATAATTTGCTGGTGTTTCTTGGGCCGGCAAATGATACGACTGCCACCACAGGCTTGCAGTACCTGATAGGGCAGGAAAAGGTGATGCTCCGCAACAGTTACCAGTTATACCTGGGGCTAAACCGGGATGAGATAAGCATAGAAAACGGTAAGGATAAATATCCGGGCTATATAAAACACGAGCGTTTTGTCAGCATTGCCGACGACAAGGATTGCCTTCAAATGTTACAAGACCTTGATGGAATAGAAAGGCTTCGTTTGCAATGCATAGGTGCGGTAACGGCGCTGCGCGCTGCGCATGCTAAGCTTTTGCAGGATGTTCAGCAAAAAGTTACCTTAAAAGAATATGCCGGAGAACTGCAAACTTATGGATCGGAAGTAAAAAGTGTATATACAACCTTAAACGCTATCAAATAATTGAAATTATGTCGACCACACCAACTTTAGCACAAATAAATGCCGCTATGGCAGCAGTAGATGCTGCTTTGCAGGATACGGATATTACGCCCGAACTTCAAACAGCACTTGATCAACTGTCAAATGTTCTGCAGGGCATGTACGACGCTACAGTTGCAAAAACTGAACAGGATCTGGTTGATGCGCTAGCAGCCAACAATGCCGAACTCCAGGCGTTAAATACAAAGGTCAATGAACTATCAGCAGCTCTGGACAGCGCATCTGATACTATCCAATCTGTTAGCAACACGGTTGGAACAGTAGCCTCAATAATAGGTGCTTTAATTTAGTAACCAGGTTAACCAAACTCCTGTTTTTACCGGTTATTAAAGCAATTGCGTCCCGTGCTTATTGTTCACTTAAGTATATAATAAGGTACTCGTTATTTTCCGCCAATATGATATGGAAAGGCCGCTATAAGGCACATCGGCTCAAGCTGTTTTTATCGCCCAATTTTTTAAGTCAGACGAAAGTAGTTTGGAGACATTCTGCGATATTGCCAATAAAGCAAATTTTTAAGCCGAAAGCGGGAGATATTTATTATTCTAATAATTTTCGGCTCTTTTTCGGACGGGTTAAATAATAATGTCGTTTAGGGTTAAATTCTTTAAAACTTCACGAAATAGTAACACTAAAATTACGTTTATAAATTATTTATTCGTGTATTTAGTACACTGAATTAGAATTTACAAATTCGTAATCAATTTATGACTTTTAGATATATTTTGTTATTAAATTTATTAATTTTGGCGACAATTTTTGCGAATAATGAAAAATTAGATGCGCAAAACTTGCCTGTTATTTCCTATCATTCACCCCCTTTTTACACCGTTGACTCCGCCATAAAACCCTTATTTCCAGTCAATAACGGCGGTGCTGTATATCCCTCAAACTACAGTATTTCTACAAAATTCGTACCCTATGTTACGCCATTTAGTATTGCTATTGATGGCTCAAATAATATCTATACTACTAATAATTCCACCGGCGATTTTACAAAGTTCAGCCCGGCAGGTAAAACTGTCTTTACGGTAAATACAGGCAATATCCACGCATCGGGAATCGCTGTCGACAAATCGGGCGATGCGTATGTATCTCAATTTGCTGCAAATAACATTTTGGAATATGATGCTTCGGGAACGTTACTGGCCACGTTCAAAGGGTTCAGCGATCCTTACGGAATAGCGTTCGATGCGTCAAATAATGCTTATGTTGCAAATTATTTGTCAGGTGATATTTTAAAGATCGACAGCCGTACCTCGGTCGTTTCAGTTTACTTAACAGGCTTTGATAAACCATACGGCATTATTCTCGACGATGCCGGCAATATATATGTTAGTGAACAGGGTATTGGCGATATCATAAAAGTGGATGCAAACACCTTCACCAAATCCGTATTTGCATCGGGGTTTAATAGCCCGCGCCATTTAAGTAAAGATACTTTCGGCAATATATATGTTGCGGATTTTGGAAATAACGCTATAAAGCGGATCAGCCCTGCTGGAATAGTTACTAATATTCTAAAAAAGGGGTTAAGCTCTCCTAGGCAAGCCGCGTTTGATTCGGATGGTGATTTGTTTGTTGCAAACTACGGCTCTAATGCCTTAGTGAAATCAACCGGATCAGATTACGCGATCGATCAATCCTTGCCGGATGGTTTAGCATTCAATACCACAACGGGCGAAATCAGCGGTACGCCAACTGAGCCGTCAAAAGGCACTTACACCATATCGGCATACAACACCGGCGGCAAAAGCAGTGCAACAATTACCATAGACATTGAGCCAGCTCAGCCGGATACCTCCGCTTTATTTAAATTTAGCGATCATTTACCGGTTCTTAATAACTCCATCGCGACAGTAGATGACGTAATAATCCATCCTGCAGTATCACCCAATGGCGATGGTATCAATGATTTTTTGCGCATCGAAGGCATTGAGAATTACCCTGAGAACAACGTTAGTATAGCCAACACCAATGGCACTACCGTTTACACTGTAAAGGGCTATAACAATTCAACCAAAGTTTTCGATGGTCGTTCAAGCCTGAACGGGCACATGCTGATACCCGGAACCTACTATTATTTGGTTGAATATAATAACAACGGGAACCTGGTGCGGAAAACAGGGTTCATCATACTAAAACTTCGTTGATCGCTTATTTGAATAAAATAGGATTACCTAATTGCCTGCTCCGCAAAAATTACAAACCAATATCAATATTTGACCCGCTAGTCCGATTGCCAATCTCAACGGCAAAAAAAATTGAATTGATGTGTCATGATGGGAAATTTATCGACCGGAAATCCTTGTTAATCATGAAATATATTATTGAGTAACATTGTTGTGATGGAGACATTCTCACAAAAATTACTGTATTTTTGACACTTCAAATTATTATAGATAAGCCAATTATCCATCTTCAAAATCACAATTTAATGAAAACTCTAAAACCGTTTTTGCTTGGCCTGGCATGTATGATATGCTGTTCGGTTAGCGCACAGATCCCTCACCTTCAGAAAAATGGAAATGCCACCCAATTGATGGTTGACGGTAAACCTTATTTGATGTTAGCCGGTGAAGTGGGCAACTCATCCGGTTCAGATATCGAGTATATGAGCAAAACCATGAAGGCACTGCATGAGTCGAATTTAAATTCGGTGCTGGTATCTGTTTCGTGGGAAATTATTGAACCGCAGGAGGGGGTATTTGATTTTAAATCAGTTGATGAATTGATCAGGCTTGCGCGGGAGAACGAGCTGCATATCGGCTTTTTATATTTTGGTGCCTGGAAAAACGGCTTTTCGCCCTATGCGCCCGATTGGGTATTGAGCGATACTAAACGTTTCGTAAGGGTGAAGGACGAAAATGGCAATAACATGCGCATCCTGACGCCGATTTGCGAGGCAACCAGGACTGCGGACGCGAAAGCATATTCCGCTTTGATGCAGCACATTGCATCGGTTGATAAGGATAAGAACACCGTGCTGGTGATGCAGATAGAAAATGAAGTAGGCGTTTTGCATGCCACGCGAGATTTTGGCACCGAAGCCAATAAACTGTACGCCTCGCAGGTGCCGCAGGAATTACTGAAATACCTGGAGAAAAATAAAGACCACCTGGAAATAGAAATTAAAACGGCCTGGGAAAAGAATGGCTCTAAAACCAGAGGAACCTGGACGCAGGTATTTGGCGATACAGTGCAAACCCATTTATTTTTTATGGCATGGAATTACTCGCGGTATGTAAATACCATCGCAGCCTCCGGTAAGCAACAGTATAACATACCGATGTATGCCAATTGCTGGATGCCCAACCCCAGGCCAAATCCGGGCAAACCGGGTAACTACCCAAGTGGTGGACCTATTATTACTGTTATTGATATTTGGAAAGCAGGAGCACCATCAGTTGATATGATTGGGCCGGATTTGTATGGTGCCGATTTTAAAGACGAGATACGCAACTTTCACCGGGCTGATAACCCGTTGTTTATACCCGAAACCAACACCACCGAAGGCCCGGGCACTTTTGCTTTCGCGGAACAGGATGCTATTTGCTTTTCGCCCTTTGGTATAGATAATCGTGGCAGCGTGACCGCAAAAGAATACGGCCTTTTAGCTGAGTTGATGCCTGTCATCACTAAATACCAGGGCACAGGCAAGATGTTCGGGATATACAAAAGTAAAGGCGATACTACCAAGGGCCGCACGTTCAGGTTAAATAAGAATGTTACGATAACCGTTAACTATCAACAGGGCTTTCGCCGGCCACCTGCTGCTCCCGCAGCAGGCGCACCGCAGGCCCCGCAGGACGAGCCTGCTTCTTATGGCTTATTTATACAAACCGGGGAGAACGAATTTATGGTAGCCGGATCAAACTTGTCGGTTAGCGCAAGTTCTGATAATCCCCGAAAAGAAACCTGGTTAAAAGACGCCTGGTCCGGTAACTATGTGAATGGCGTGTGGGTGCCTAAAATATTAAATAACGGTGATGAGGCCGGCTTTTTAAGAGGCGATAACCCAACTTACGGCGTAAGGGCTTACCACAGCTTCACGTCAGAACCGGCAATAATTAAATTTAAGGTGCTGGTATACGATAAATAACCACCGGTTTTATGTTGTGAGATTTAACCTGGCTTTTGATTGTAAGTAAGGTTAAATTAGCCTCGGCTTATTATTCAGTCCTAAAGGGCGGATCTTCTTCCGGTTCATCAACTTGCGGCAGCTCTTCCGGAACCGACTCCGGGTCTTCTACGGGCATTTCCGGCTCATTTGGGTCAACGGGTTGGTTAACTTCCGGCTGTTTTTTGGGTTGCGGCATTTCGGGCTGTTCGCCGGGGAAGGTATCGTGCTTTTTTGCCATCGTGTTCTGCTAAATAATTTGC
>CAZZUU010000288.1:0-5628 GCA_964657275.1 uncultured Mucilaginibacter sp.
ATCTGTTTCACGCATCTTTTCTTAATTATTTACGTATAAGTGCCTACAAAATACCGAAGGAGGGTTTTAATTCTGCGCGTTTTGCACATTTAAAACACCGGCTATAGAAAAATTTCTAAAGTCGAGCGGGTGATTTTTTGCCTATGTTTTTTAACATTTGTGGAAAAAAATCAAAAGTGGTTTAAACCACAATTCCCAAATCCTTTTGTTTTTAAAGTACTTATTTCCAGGAAGTTAATGTTGGTAATAGAATAACTATTCCCTCTGGGAGTAGCTAAAAAGTGTCGCACCAAACCGGTAACTCACTCATCAAGTTCTTTATCAAATTAACTTATTGGTATCCAATAATTTATCAATCCAAATATAACTATACTTTTTTAATAACAAAATAAAATATAAATTAGTTTTTATACCTGTTATTTTACTTATTTAACTTGTATTTTATTATATGCATATACAACTTTCATAACGATTAACCGTATGAGTGTTCAGATGAAGAAATATCTAATCTTTATATATTTTGTATTGTTTGCATTGGCAGTACATGCCGATGATTTTAAAGAAGGCTTACCCACGGATACCAGCCAGGTTACCTTGTTAAATAAACAAGGTTTTGACGTTCGTTTAACAAACCCTGATCAAACAGTAAGATACGCGAAAAAAGCTTTAGCGATTGCAAGGAAATTAAATTACCGTACCGGTGTTGCAGAGTCGTACCGTATAATGGGAATCGGTAATTTCTACCTTGATAATTCTGACGAAGCTATCAGTAATTACTTAACTGCTGTAAACATTTTTACCCAAATTAATGACTTGGGCGGTCAAAGTAAAGTATATAATAATATAGGGAACCTTTATCGCGCCGTTGATCTCGACCTTGCGCTGGAATTCTATCAAAAATCATTAGTAATTGCTGAGAAATTGAAGGATAATCAGCTAATGGCGCCACTATATCTTAATATTGGGACCTATCATTATTTTAAAAAGAGTTATAATCAGGCGCTAACCTACTATAACAAAAGTTATGATTTGTATGCCAAGTTAAAAGACTCTGTGAACCTGGTGCTCTGTATGCATGATAAGGGCTTGGTTTATTACTATCTTAACCAGTACGGCAAAGCCGAAGGCGTACTGTTGGAAGCCAACAAAGAGGCAAAGCAATTGGATTTAAATGTGACTGTTGCGAGTGTTGATTTTACAATCGCTGATTTATATATTGCTCAAAGTAAGTTTAGCGATGCCGAAAAAACTATAAAAGAAGGTTTGAATTATTCCAAAATGATCAAAAATGATAAAATGGAGGATGATTTTAAATATTATAGTTACCTGCTGGAATTAAAACGAAAAAATTATGAACAGGCGCTTTATTACCTTCAGGATATTTATAAAAAAGACAGTGTAATACAATTGCAAAATGCTTCTTTGCGGATAACCGGTGTACGCGAACAGGTAAAACAACAGGCACGGCAGCGCGAAAATGAATTTTTATTGCAGAGCCAGGCTTATGACCGGGGAAAATTTTGGGGCGTGGCAATTGTTGCCGGGCTTCTTACTATTTTGGTAGGATTGCTGGTGAGTAACGTAAAACGTAAGGCAAAAACCAATTCACAGCTTACTGCACTTAATGCGGAGGTTTCGAGGCAAAAGGATAATCTCGACAGGATAAATCATCACCTTGAAGAAATAATTGATGAGCGGACAAAAGACCTCCAGATAAAGAATAAAAAATTATCAGAATACTCCTCTTACTTGTCGCACCAGATACGCGGGCCTATTGCTACTTTGAAAGGTTTAATGAACCTTGAAAAGGAAGGATTGGTGGACCAGCCGGAATGTATTAAAATGATGAATAAATGCGTATCAGAGATCGATGACAAAATTATCGAAATGAGTGATATGCTTCACGATCCGGGCCGGGCCGGTTTCTAAAGGACTTCCTATAAATTGTTAAAGGGCCAGGTGGAGTGTATCTGCGCTTCTATCAGCCCCAAATAAATACAATACCACGATATCATTTGCAAGATCAAAAGTTTGCCGTGTCGTTTATAGCCTTTTGTTTCAAAAGCAAGCGTTTCATGCCCTGAAGTAACAAAATAGCTAACTTCTCCCTTTGACGGTTTATATCTCGATTTTAAAAGATCAAATACCTTAACCTTTAACTTACTGTTCGGATCATGAATGGTACCGTCTTTTAAAGCTTCGTTTTTCGAAATGGAAATCAGGTAATTTGACATATCAGATATTTAATTTGATCTTACATCTCAATTTTAACTCCAATTTTTTTAAAAACGCTCTCAATTAAAGGATTTTCTGCTTATTTATACAATAGGCTAATTATATTTTTTGATATGAAAATATAGTTAACGGTGGATTAAGCAGCATTGTTAATACAGAAGTGTCGCCTTTATTGAACAAGTCGATTAAATAACCGCGTGGGTTTTATTTCGCAGTTCTTCGTATAACAAAATTACCTTACGTTGTAAATTGGCGATCTCTATTTCGCGGTCAAGTATTTTCTTTTCGGCAATACTCAGGTTCGAAACTTTTGGCTCTGTTTCTTCGGCATCCAGTGAAAGCAGGTTCACGACATTAATTTCGTAAATGTTGGCAATTTGCTCAAGGCGCGATAAATTGATATCGGTAACGCCGGTTTCAATTTTTGAAAAGGCAGGGATAGAAATTCCAAGGCGATTAGCCACATCTTCCTGGCTCCAGCCGCGTTGATGACGGATGGTCCGGATATTCTGGCCAACCGTTTTATTCGTTTTCTTTTTTAAAATTTCACTCATAACAATTAAGTAATCAATAGTTTAAATTAAATAGCTTAGGTAACGGCAATATACCAAAACTTATGCCGATATTAATTATAGGGAAAAAGCTACTTGCCGAACAATTAATTCTGGCTGGAACGAGGAATAAATTCCACGAAAGTTGGGGCAGTAATTTAATTATTAGTAATTACTCTTAGTTTGGCAAACTTTAATAGGAGTTGCTTCTGACCGATTTCTTTGAAGAATATCGTAGCTTTAATATCAGGTTTATTGCCCTCCAGGCTAATTACTTTACCAAACCCGAACCTTTCATGCTCAACCTCCATACCTGCCTGCAGGTTCGAAGTATCGGTAGGTGCGAACCCGGGGGAAGGGATATGTGCTTTTGCCAATATGGATGTTGTTTTAACTATAGGGGCTTTTGGCTTTGAAAACGTGTCGCCGCGTTTGTCCCACGAATTACGTTCGTCATCAAAAAACGGGTTATTGCCGCTTACCGGTTTTGCGGTAAAATCAAGCTCGAGGTATTGGGCATCAATTTCATCCAGGAAACGGCTTGGCTCGCAGCTGATGAGCGTGCCGAATTTAAACCGCGAAGTGGCGTAACTTAACGTCAGCTTAGTTTCTGCGCGGGTAGTTGCTACATAAAATAGGCGCCGCTCTTCCTCAAGGTCGCTGCGGGAATTCAGCGCCATTTGCGGCGGGAACAGGTTTTCTTCCAAGCCAACCACGTAAACATGTGAAAACTCCAGACCTTTTGAAGAATGTATAGTCATTAACGAAACTGTATCGGCATTAGGGTCATTATCTTTATCGTCATTGGTGAGCAGGGCAATGTCCTGCATAAATACATCAAGGCCCTTTTCTTCGATATCTTCCCTTTCAGAAAATTCTTTTATCCCGTTCAGCAGTTCCTGGATGTTTTCGTAGCGGTTAAGGCCCTCAACCGATTTATCTTCATACAGATCTTTTAACAATCCCGAATGCTGGGCGATGTGCAAGGCAGCATCATAGGCGCTGAGCGTTTTGGTGATCACCTGGAAACTCTGGATCATCACAGCGAAAACACTAACGGCCGATGATGTACGACCGTCGAGGTATTTTGACGAATTGATGATCACCTCCCAGGGCGTTATTTTATTTTGATCGGCACTTACGATGACACGGTCAACGGTGGTATCCCCAATACCGCGACGTGGATAATTGATTACCCGTTTTAAGGCCTCTTCATCATTAGCATTAAAAGTAAGCCGGAAATAAGCAATAAGGTCTTTTATTTCCTTGCGTTGATAAAACGACTGGCCCCCGTATATTTTATAAGGGGTGCCCATTTTGCGCAAGGCTTCTTCCATCGAACGCGACTGGGCATTGGTGCGGTACAAAATGGCGAAATCGTGCCATTTTAGCCCTTTGGTCGATCTTTCAAACATAATAGCCTCTGCTACAAGCTTGCCCTCTTCATTGTCGCTAAAAGCCCGCATTACCTTAATTTTATCGCCGTTTTCCTTTTCGGAGAATACAAGCTTTTTAAGCTGCTCTTTATTATTAGCGATAATGCTATTGGCTACGTTTACGATATTTTGAGTTGAGCGGTAATTTTGCTCCAGTTTAAACACCTTCAAATCGGGATAATCCTTTTCAAAGTTCAAGATGTTTTGGATGTTGGCGCCCCGAAAGGCATATATACTTTGTGCATCGTCGCCGACTACGCAAATGTTTTCGTTTACGGCAGCAAGTTTTTTTACGATAAGGTATTGCGAAAAATTGGTATCCTGGTACTCATCCACCATCAGGTACTTAAATTTATGCTGGTATTTGTTTAAAACTTCGGGGAACAGTTTAAGCAGCTCATTGGTTTTAAACAGCAGATCATCAAAGTCCATGGCTCCGGCGCGAAAACACCGCACTACATAATTTTCATAAACCTTGCCCAGGTGTGCCCTGCCGGTGGAGGAATCGTCGGCCTGTATTTGCTCGTTTTGTTGGTACTCCTGCCACGATACCAGATTGTTTTTAGCTGCCGATATCCGGTTACGTACAAAATTGGGATTGTACAGCTTATCGTCGAGGTTCATTTCCTTTAAAATGGCCTTGAGCACGCTTTTGCTATCGTCGGTATCGTATATTGTAAAATTACTTGGATAGCCTATTTTATCAGCTTCCACGCGTAATAATTTTGCGAAAACCGAGTGAAAGGTTCCCATCCAGATGTTTTTGGCTTCGGGGCCAACCAGGTTGGTAATACGGTCGCGCATTTCGCGGGCCGCTTTGTTAGTAAATGTTAGTACCAGTATGTTAAAAGAATCAACGCCGTTACGTATCAGGTGGGCCACACGATAGGTGATTACCCGGGTTTTACCCGAGCCTGCACCTGCTATGATCATTACCGGCCCCTTAATTTGCTGTACCGCTGCCCGCTGCTCGGGGTTCAATTCTTCTAAATAATCCAAAATCTTTTCCTCGTTTCTGTACCCGCGAAATTAGGATTTTGCACCGAAAGCCGAAACGGAATTTACTGACACTTTTCCGCAGCCGACCATAGTTATCTCCCCCTTTTTTAAATTAAAACAATACAGAGGGCGTGGTTGTTTTTAAAACGAAAATGACAGGGTCGGGAAATTGCGAACCAAATCAACTTTAAACAAATATTTATATTATGGAAACCCAGGTAACATATGATATTGAAACCATTGACGGCCCGCGCCATATTACCATAACGCCCGTTAATGAAGTGGTAGCGGGAGATATATTTTACGCTACAGGCGTGTATAAATTAACGGATGGCGTGGTAGGTATGGGAGATATTACCTTCGATGAGCGCATGGACGAGTGGGAATACAACGGCATTGATGCATTT
>CAZZUU010000289.1:0-5608 GCA_964657275.1 uncultured Mucilaginibacter sp.
CCAGGAGAAAACTCCAAGTCTTGATTCTTGACTCTTGGATCTTGACGCTATAAAAACATGACACTAGAAATTCTAACTCCTGATAAAAAAGTTTTCGAAGGCGAGGCTACCTCGGTAACCCTTCCGGGTACTTTGGGATTTTTTGAAATATTAAATCATCACGCGCCGATTATTTCCACGCTGGAAGATGGTAAGGTAACTATCCGCAACGGTTCGGCTAAGGAGGAAGTTTATTTTATACAGGGCGGTGTGATTGAGGCTTCGAACAATAAGGTGATCATATTGGCTGAAGGCACGCAGCAAAAATAGGCTATTACTCTATCTGATATTTAAAGATCCCTGGTTAATAGCCGGGGATCTTTTGTTTATACATTCTACGATTGTATATAACTCTTCAAATGCTCTATCGTTTCTTCATGCGAGAGGATAGTTTCGGTAACCACATCGCTGATGGAGATTATCCCGCAAAGGTGGTCGTCCCTGAAAACCGGCAGGTAGCGGATATTGCTTTCGCTCATAATATGCATACAGGTTTCAACGGAGTTATCCGGTAATATGCGGGGCAGGCCGGTGCTCATAATTTCCCTTACCGGCGTTTCAAACGAAGATTTTCCCTGGAGGATCACTTTACGGGCGTAATCGCGTTCGGTTAGCAGGCCCGCGTATGCGCCATCTTCGGTAATAACTACCGACCCAATATTTTTACTGGACATCAACTTTAGGGCGTCTAATACAGTGGTATTTCCATCAATAGCGATTACGCTGCTTCCTTTCCGGGTAAGGATGTTTGAAACTTTTTTCATAATGGTCTGATAATTAATTGGTGAGCGGCTCTTACCAAATATACAACACAAATTAAAAATCTGGGTGTGATAATTAAAATATTTGTGTGTTCCATAGGCTTTTCATCCGGAAGGTAAAAGAATTAATACATTCACCGGGCTTTTTATTAAAGCAGAAAATTATCCTATTTTTACTTACCATTTATATTATCGCGGCAATGCTGCATTCATAAAGATCAAGAGCATGAAAAAAATCATCTTAAGCATTTTTGCATTTACTGCTTTGTATTATTCTTCATCAGCACAAACCAAAAGTTTGTTTGACGGCAAAACAACTACCGGCTGGCATGCCTATTTAAAAACTGGTCCGGGGGCATGGAGCGTAGTTGACGGCGCTCTACAGTTGAACCCAAAAGCCGAAGGACAGGGCGACCTGTTATCCGATAACGAGTATGAAAACTACGAGCTATCATTAGAGTGGAAAATTGCCGAAGGTGGCAATAGCGGGGTCATACTTAGCGTTCATGAAGCCCCTGAGCTTAAAGAAACGTACCTTACCGGGATAGAAATGCAGGTGCTTGACGATAAGGGGGCCGAGGATAATAAACTGGCCACACACCTGGCCGGTGCATTGTATGATATGAAAGCACCAGCCCACCCGGCCAAACCGGCCGGGGAATGGAATAAAGTAAAGATCCGTAAACAAAACGGGCACCTTACTTTTTGGCTTAATGGCAAGCAAGTAATTGATGTACAGATTGGAAGCCCTGAATGGCAGGAAATGCTTGATAAAAGTAAATTCAAGACCTGGAAAGGATTTGCCGCTTATCCAAAGGGGCATATTGCACTACAGGCTCACGGGGCGCAGGTATCGTTCAAGGATATTAAAATAAAAGAACTATAGTGATTAGAGACTGGAGATTAGTTGAAAGGTTATAATCTCTTACATTCCGCAATCGGCATTCCGACTTTCGCATTCTAATCTCTATTCTCTAATCTCCAACCACTAATCTCTAATATGGACGACATACAAATTAAAAAATCATCGACAATTTACGATGCCGTAATTGTTGGTTCGGGTGCTGGTGGCGGTATGGCGGGTTATGTTTTAGCCAATGCCGGATTAAAGGTTTTAATGCTGGAGGCGGGGCCTTTTTTTGATCCTGCTAAAGACTCACTACAGTTAAAATGGCCCTGGGAATCACCACGGCGCGGTGCGGGCACACAAAGGTACTTCGGCGATTTCGATGCTGCTTATGGCGGCTGGCAGTTAGATGGTGAGCCGTATACTACAAAAGATAAGACAGAATTTTTGTGGTTCCGCTCCAGGATGCTTGGCGGCCGCACCAACCATTGGGGGCGTATTTCCTTACGCATGGGCCCGAAAGATTTTAAAAGCCATCACATTGATGGTTTAACAGACGACTGGCCAATTACCTACGATGACGTTAAACCCTTTTATGATAAGGTTGACCGGCTGATAGGTATTTACGGGACCGTTGAGGGACTGGAGAATGAACCGGACGGCATATTTATGACGCCGCCCAAACCGAGATTAAACGAGCTTTTTATAAAACAGGGAGCGGCAAAAGCAGGTGTTAAAGTAATTGCCGGTCGTGGCGCTATAATAACGGAGGCCTTGCCCAACAATAAAGATAGGGGAGTGTGCTTTTATTGCGGGCAATGTAACCGCAGCTGTAAAATTTACGGTGATTTTTCGGCTTCATCATGCCTGGTAATTCCGGCTATAAAAACCGGAAATTTAAAAGTAATCCCTAACGCTATGGTGCGCGAGGTGCTTACGGATAAAAATGGCATGGCTACCGGCGTATCTTATATCAGTAAAGACGATATGCAGGAATACCAGGTGAGTGCCGCCCAGGTGATATTGGGTGCGAGCGCGGGGGAGTCTGCGCGGCTGCTGCTGAACTCAAAGTCCAGTTATCACCCGGCGGGGCTTGCCAATAGCAGTGGCGTAGTAGGGAAATATTTGCATGACTCAACGGGGTCAGGCGCGGGGGGATGGCTGCCGCAATTAATGGATAGGAAACGTTACAATGAGGACGGTTTGGGTAGCGTGCATATTTATGCCCCCTGGTTAAAGGACAATAAAAAACTTGATTTCCCGCGTGGGTACCATATCGAAATGGGCGGCGGCATGGGTATGCCCAGTTATGGTTTTGGGCACGGAATGCAAAATATGAATGGCATGGTACCGGGCCGCGATGGTAAAATGAAGGAAGCAGGTGGCTTTGGAGCATCTTTAAAGGATGATTACCGCCGGTTTTATGGTACTTCGTTTGGCATGGCTGGCAGAGGTGTGGGTATTGCTAGAGCCGACAATTATTGCGAAATAGACCCGGATGTGGTTGATAAATATGGCATCCCTGTATTGCGTTTTCATTACAAATGGAGTGATTACGAAATTAAACAGGCTAAACACATGCAGGAAACTTTTCAGTCGATTATGCATGAGATGGGGGCCATCTATAGCCCGCCAGCCGGTCCTGAAACCAACTACGGGTTAGAAACACCGGGACACATCATTCATGAAGTAGGAACAGTCCGAATGGGTGATGATCCGAAAAAGTCTGCACTGAATAAATATTGCCAGGCGCATGATTGTAAGAATTTGTTTGTTGTTGATGCTGCGCCATTTGTTCAGCAAGGTGATAAAAACGCAACCTGGACGATACTTGCCTTATCCATGCGGACGGCAGAATATATCCTGAGCCAACGAAAAAAACTAAACGTTTAATTGCTAATTTGATCAACGAATATGAACAGACGCGAATCACTTAAAGCATTAGGAATAGGTACATTATCTACAGTTACATTTTTGGAGGCTTGCAAGCCGGGCAGTGAAAAAGTGGCTACAGATAATAATACCAATGCAGTTGCAGATGAAGCCGGCCGTTTGCCGGAGGAAATTGAACGGTTAAAAAAGTTAAACAGCGAGAAGTTTTTTAACGATCATGAAATGGCAACTATTACCGTACTTGTGGATATCATCATCCCTAAAGATGACAGATCAGGCAGCGCATCGGATGCGAAGGTGCCGGATTTTATAGAGTTTATCGTAAAAGATATGCCGGAACATCAGACACCCCTCCGCGGTGGGTTACGCTGGCTGGATTTGCAATGCTTAACCCGCTATAATAAGACTTTTATCGATTCAAGTAATACTCAGCAGATAGAAATGGTTACAGAAATAGCTTATCCTAAAAAAGCTAAACCCGAAATGCAGCAGGGTGTAGCCTTTTTTAACCGCATGCGCGATTTAACAGCTACCGGTTTTTTCACCACAAAAATGGGAATTGATGATTTAGGTTACGTTGGCAATGCCCCCAATAAATGGGAAGGTGTGCCGGCCGATATCCTAAAACATTATGGCCTTGAAGGTGTATAGTTTTGCTATTGATTAATCGTAACCGGCTTTTCCACATACTGGTGTACGCCCTCGAGCATAGTGATCAATGCTTCAAGTTTTACAGGCTTGGCGATATAGTCGTTCATACCTGCGGTTAAACATATGTTGCGGTCTTCCAGCATGGCGTTGGCCGTCATAGCGATAATTGCAGGCTGCCGTGTATGATGTTTACGAATATAGCGGGTTGCTTCCAATCCATCCATTTCGGGCATTTGCACATCCATCAAAATCACATCGTAAAATTGCTCATCCAGCATTTGTACCGCTTCTCTTCCGGTGGTTGCCAACGCAGGTTTGTAGCCCAGTTTATCCAGAACCCTCAATATCATTTTTTGATTGATCAGGTTATCCTCTGCCACCAAAATATTCAACGGATTTGCCAGTGCAAAATCCTGACTCAGCAGATTTACCGGTTTACGTTCCTGGTCAACATATTGCACCTGTTGAAGTAACTCAGTAAGTACCACTTTTAACAAATGCTGCTGTTTTACAGGTTTGGTCAAAACAGCATTAAACAATTCAGGATAGTCCTTTTTGGTTTCATCGCCGATGGAGCTTAATAGAATAACAGGCAAAGTTTTATATTTTTCTTTTATGGCCCTGCTTAATTGTACACCGTCCATCTCAGGCATCTGCATGTCGGTAATTACCAGGTCGAAGCCCTGGCTGCTGCCTAAAACATATAGCGCCTCGGCACCGGATGATGTCATCACGGGCTTAAGTTTCCATTGTTCCAGTTGTATTTGAAGAATGCGCCTGTTAGTGGGGTTATCATCAACCACAAGGACTTTACGCCCTTCAATTTCAGTAAGGTTATCAACCGAAGGCTCCTGTCCAATTTCGTTGTTTACCTTGCATTTTATAGTAAAATAAAAAGTAGTTCCAACACCCGGCTCGCTTGTTACCGAGATCTTTCCGCCCATCAAATCAACCAGGCGCTCGCAAATTACAAGACCTAATCCTGTACCGCCATATTTACGGGTTGTAGAAGAATCAACTTGTGAAAAAGACTCGAATAGTTTTGGCAGTTTTTCAGCAGGGATACCGATACCGGTGTCTTTTACTTCAAAACCGATCTCTATCTCTCCATCATTTACTTGCTTGCTCAAGGTGATACCTAAAATTATTTCGCCACGGTGCGTAAATTTCATGGCATTGCCCAGCAGATTAATTAATACCTGCCGTAACCGCATGCCATCGCCTATCATTTGCGCTGGTAACAGGTGGTCAACCTGGTACATTAAGTCGATGCCCGATTGCGCAGCTTTACTGGCAAAAAGATCAAGCACTTCCTCAACACAAGTACGCAGACCAAACACGTGAGGGTCCAGTTCCATCTTTCCCGACTCAATTTTAGAGAAGTCCAAAATATCATTTATAACGTTAAGCAGTGCTT
>CAZZUU010000290.1:0-2919 GCA_964657275.1 uncultured Mucilaginibacter sp.
TCATTAACAAATTTCTCCGCCGTCAATTCCGGGCGATTTAAATAACCAGCGGCCACACCTGCCCCTCCTATCCAAATTTCACCTATCACCCCAATCGGAACCAATTGCTGTTGCTCATCTACAATATATACCGGGGTATTTGCAACCGGCTTACCAATAAGCGGTATCTCTTTATCAATTACGGTATATGTTGTAGAAACTATCGTATTTTCAGTTGGCCCGTAAACGTTTACAAAGGCACAACTTATGCCGGTTAAATCTGTAGCGGGCAATTTATCGCCACCCGCAGTTACATATTTTAATGAGGTTGTTTTATATCGTAAAGCATTTATAAAATCCTGGCTCAATACTGTCGGCACCCAACTGTGGGTTATCTGCAAGTCATTAAATAATGATGGTAATAAAGATGGTGAGAGGCGCGTTTCATCATCAATAATATGAATGCTGGCCCCTGCTAATAAATACGGCCAAACCTCCCATCCAAAGGCATCAAAACCTACGCCTGCAACGGAAGTCGCCCGGCTTAATTCAGATACCTCGTATTCTTTATTATGCCACTCAACAAGGTTTACTACTGACCGATGAGCTACCATCACACCTTTTGGCTTACCGGTAGATCCTGATGTATAGATCACGTAAATTAATTGATCCGGTGACGGCTTAACAGGCAAATTTTCAGCAGGTAAGGCTTTAATCAATGGTCCGATAGCATCAAGTTCTATTATTTCTATCGCTTTATTCGCTTCTACCCTCCAACTGGTTGCAGCGGTAACTAAAACCAGCCCGGCATTGGTATCTTCCAGCATATACCTTATCCTGTCCTGCGGATAATCAGGATCAACGGGTATATATGCCCCTCCGGCTTTTATGATGCCTAATATCCCCACGATCATTTCCAAACCACGCTCAACACAAAGCGGCACAAGTGAGCCTTTTTTAATTCCTTTTGTTGTAAGGTAACGGGCTAATTGGTTTGAACGCTCATTTAGCTGTTTATAGGTAAGTGTTTTTTCTTCGAATGTTACAGCAACATTTGCAGCATTAATCAATACCTGTTCCTCAAATAAAACTGAGATGCTTTTGCTATCCGCGTATGCCGCCGCAGTATTATTGAATTGCTTCAATAAAGTTTGTTCTTCAGCTTCGGTAAGCATTGCCAAACGGCCTACCTGTCCATTGTTATCAGCCACGATAGATTCAAGCAAAGCTGTATAGTGACCGGCCATACGTGCGATTGTTTCGCCTTTGTACAAGTCTGTCCTATATTCTATCATTCCGTTAACACCCGAACTTGTTTCGTTCAACATAAAAGCAATGTCAAACTGCGATGTCGCGTGTTCCTGTTTTTCTGCGCTTAAAGTAAGGTCACCGAGCTTTAATTCAGGAACTTCAGGCGTGTTTTGTAAACTAAACATTACCTGGAATAATGGGCTGCGGCTCATATCGCGCGTTTTCACCACGGCGTCCACAACTTTCTCAAACGGCACTTCCTGGTGTGCAAAGGCTTCGAGCGTTGTTTCCCTGATTTGTTCGAGAAGCGCTGCAAAAGTCATATCACCCGAAATTCGACTGCGCAGCGCAAGTGTGTTTACAAAGAAGCCGATCAGGTTTTCCAGGGCCTGTTCGTTCCTTCCGGCCACCGGGGTACCTACAGAAATATCGTCCTGCCCGCTATAACGGAACAACAACACATTAAATGCTGCCAATAACGTCATATACAATGTGGCGCCTTGGCCGCGACTTACTTCCTGTAGTTGTTTCAGCAGTTTCTTATCTATACTAAAATGGTATGCCGCTCCATGGGCGCTTTGAATTACCGGACGGTTGAAGTCTGTTGGCAATTGAAGCGTGCTTACATTTTCAAGTTTTGTTTTCCAGTAATCAAGTTTATTTGCAAGAATTTCTCCCCGTAAATATTGGCGCTGCCATATGGCGTAATCTGCATATTGCACTGGTAACGACGGCAGTTCCGCCTTTCGGCCGTTTAGATACGATCCGTAAATAGCAGCAACTTCCTTTACCAAAACCGATGTCGACCACCCATCGGATGCGATATGGTGCATGGTTACCACCAGGATATGATCGCGATCCGCGATTTTTATCAGTTCGGCGCGAAGCATATAATCAGCAGCTAAATTAAATGGCAGGCTGATTAATTCTGTGATATAGTTTGAGATATCTGTCGTCGTCGCCAGCGCGGCAACAGACAGTTTCCACGCATCTGCTGTCATTATGCGTTGATACCCTAGTCCGTTATGCTGATGTATCACCGTCCGTAATACCTCGTGACGGTTAATAATTGTCCGCAAAGTGTTATCCAATATTTGCGCATCAATATTGCCTTTTAACCGTAGTACAGCCGGTAAGTGGTATTGTACGCTGCCTTCCAAACTATCAATGAACCATAAACGTTCCTGGCTGAAAGACAACGGGATGTATTCGGGCCGGTTTGCTTTGACTATTGCAGGGAGTAACATTTCACTGTTCGGCCCTTCAAGATATGCACCTAAGGCTGCGATAGTTGAGTGAACAAAAAGGTCACGGATACTTAATTCTACAGCTAACCGTTTCCGGACAACTGATACCACACGCATGGCCAAAAGCGAATGCCCGCCCAGTTCAAAAAAGTTGTCATAAATACCAACCTGTTCCAGGCCAAGTAACTCTTTCCAGATAGCTGCGAGCGTTTGCTCGGTTTCGTTACGCGGCGCAATGTATTCGGATAATATGCCGGTTAACTCCGGATCAGGCAGCGCCTTACGGTCGATCTTTCCATTCGGCGTTAACGGCAGGCTCTCCAATGTAACCCACAAACCGGGTACCATATATTCCGGTAGTTTTGCGCTTAAATACGCCTGTGCAGCTTGCTTATCAAATCCACCTGTTGTTACCACATAGCCAACCAGTCGCTTATCGCCC
>CAZZUU010000290.1:2929-5590 GCA_964657275.1 uncultured Mucilaginibacter sp.
GTTTGTCTTCTTTAGCTAATACTACGGCTTGACTCACCAATCCGCTTGTATTCAACACGCTCTCGATCTCACCAAGCTCTATGCGATAGCCTCTTATTTTTACCTGGTCATCAATCCGGCCTAAATGTTCTATATCGCCACCCGGCAGCCATTTACCTAAATCGCCTGTGCGGTATAATCTTGCAGAAGGATCATTGCTGAAAATATCTTTAATAAAGCGTTCGGAGGTCAAATCAACCCTGTTAAGGTAACCCCTCGCCAGTCCGTCGCCTCCGATGCATATTTCTCCCGGTACACCTACAGGGCTTAATGCGTTATTACTGTTTAGTATATAGATCTGCGTATTTGCCAAAGGCTTTCCTATCGTTACCTTTTCATCAGTAGATAGTTTTTTAATAGTCGACCAAATAGTAGTTTCGGTTGGGCCGTATACGTTCCAAACATCTCCAATATTTGCCAGGTAATTTTTGATGCCTTCCTTCACCGCCTCACCGCCTATCAGCATTTTCACATCTTCTTTGTTTGCCCAACCAGTCTCGGCCAATAATTGCCAGGTGGATGGCGTGCCCTGCATGTGCGTTGGCAGGTTTACAGAAATAGTTTCTGCCAGTTCAAAGCCATCGCCGGCGGTTTGTCTTGACGCAACAACCAATTTGCCCCCATTGATAAGCGGAACATATAATTCAAGATAGCTGATATCAAAGCTGTATGTGGTGACTGATAAGAAGCTTGATGTTGAGTTAAAATCAACTTCATGTGTGATACTGGCGAGCAAATTCACCAACGCACCATGCCCAATCATTGCCCCTTTTGGTTTCCCGGTTGAGCCAGAGGTGTAAATTACATAGACGAGTTGGGTTGGATCTATAGTAAGATTGAGATTGCCTTTCTTCTCCTTTGCTACCTGTTTCCAATCCTCATCAAGCAAGATAACTGTCTTAGCTTTTCCAACTATTTTATCCTCACTTGCGGCACTACTTAAAACCAATTTGGCATCGGTATCTTCCAGCATGTAGCTGATACGGTCCTGCGGGTATTCCGGATCAACCGGAACGTACGTACCACCGGCTTTCATAATACCTAACAAACCGATAACCATTTCGAGGCTCCGCTCCACACAAATTGGCACCAGCGTCTCCGCTTCTACCCCGTTTTTGATAAGGTAACGCGCCAGTTGGTTCGAACGCTCGTTCAATTCTTTATAAGATATTTGTTCCAGTTCAAATATTACGGCTGTTTTTTCCGGATCCTTCGCAGCCCGTGCTTCAAACAGCGCAACTATGTTTTTATGTTCAGGATATATTTTAGTCGTATCATTAAAATCACGTAACAGCGTAGTTTTCTCAGATACCGTCAGCATATTTAAGCGCCCCACATGTTCCTCCGCCATTGAAACCACTGATTCCAGTAGGGTTATATAGTGGCCGGTCATCCGGCTGATAGTTTCTTCTTTATAAAGCTCAGTGCTGTATTCTACTGTTCCATGTATTCTACCATCAGCTTCACTTAGCATAAAGGCAAGATCAAGCTGGGTGGTATTGTTCTCTTCGCTCAACGCGGATAAACTAAGTTCTCCCAGTTTTAATTCAGGTGCTGCTGGAGTATTTTGTAAGCTAAACAGCACCTGAAAAAGCGGGCTGCGGCTCATGTCGCGGTTTTTCACAACGGCATCTACAACCTTCTCAAACGGCACTTCCTGGTGCGCGTAGGCATTCAGCGTAGTTGTTTTTACTTCCTGCAACAGTTCAGTAAATGACATATTTCCCGAAACCTGCGTCCTGAGCGCAAGTGTATTGATAAAGAAGCCTATTAACTCTTCCAGTTCGTGCCGGTTTCTACCGGCCACCGGCGTACCAACGCAGATATCTTCCTGTCCGCTGTAGCGGTAAAGCAACACATTGAACGCCGACAACAGCGTCATGTATAACGTGGCACCATTTGCCTGGCCAAATGCCTGTAATTGCTCAGTTAGCTTTTTATTTAAACTGAATTTATAGGCAGCCCCCCTTGAGCTTTGAATAACAGGGCGGCTATAATCAGTTGGTAATTGCAGCGTGGCTACGCCCTCAAGCTTAACGGTCCAGTACGCTAATTTATCTTCGAGTAATTCACCCTGGATAAACTTCCGCTGCCAGATGGCGAAATCGGCATATTGAATAGACAGGCCTTTCAAACCAACCTCATTACCGTCCGCATAAGCCTTATAAATCTCTACAATTTCCTTAATTAATATAGATGTCGACCAACCATCAGATGCGATGTGATGCATGGTTAACACCAATATATGCTCATCGTCGTTACCTTTTATGACTTCCGCGCGAAGCATATAATCTTCAGACAAATTGAAAGGCGCGCTGATAAGCCCTTTGATGTATTCTGATAGTGCCGACCCGCTTACCTTCTTTTCAACTATTGTTAAATTCCAGCTATCTGCCGGTACTATGTATTGATAACCTTCCCCATCGTGCTCACGAATTACTGTTCGCAATACTTCATGCCGGGCGATAATCGTTTTTAAGGTTTGTTCTAATGCACGGAAGTTTAGATTGCCTTTTAATTTAAGTACGGCCGGTAAATGGTATTGTACGCTGCCTTCCAAATTATCAATAAACCATAAACGTTCCTGGCTAAAAGACAGCGGAATATATTCGGGCCGTTCGG
>CAZZUU010000291.1:0-5560 GCA_964657275.1 uncultured Mucilaginibacter sp.
TGAATGCACCGGCGAAAATATGCAGACGCTGGTATCACGTAAACGCTACGCGGTATTGCACCTGCGCAAGCGGCTGAAGCAATTGTATGAGGAAATTACTGAATATTAAAAAATTAAAATAATTAAAGAAATGAGACATTTTGTATATAAAGCACGGTTTATATTTATTCCGTTTGCTGTCGCAGCGTTCCTGGCGCTCACCGGTTTTGTGGTGATGAATTTGTGGAACTACCTTTTACCCGGGATATTACATGTAGGCGTTATAACTTTCTGGCAAGCCCTCGGGATATTCATTTTGTGTAAAATACTATTTGGCTTTGGTCGCGGCGGGCGCCGCATGGGTGGTGGCGCTCCCTGGATGCGCCATAAAATGGCAGAGCGTTTTAACAACATGACCCCAGAAGAAAGGGAAAAGTTCAGGGATAAATGGAGCCAGCGTTGCGGATGGAGAGACAGGAGATGGAATCACGGTAATGCATTTGACCATAGCTGGGATAATCCCTCACCTGCCACTGAGAAAGCAACTGAATAAAGTAATTAGTCCTGAGTCTGAAGTCTTAAATCAAAAAAAAGGACTTCAGACTTAAGACTGCAAACTTCAAAATATGGATATACTGGTATTTATTACGAGCGTTGAAAAACCATCGCAGATCCGCGAGGTGCGGCCCTTATTAACTGCTGTTCCGGCCATTGAACAATGGAATTTCGACCTTGACGATTGCGATAACATCTTAAGGGTGGTAGCTAACGATATTTCTCCCCGTTATATCGAGTCACTTTTAGAAACTGCCGGCTTTAGCTGCCGGGAACTGGAATAAAAAGCCGCCATCAAGGTTTTTATCACATCTTTCCCGGCAAAATCATACAACTTACAGTATTGATTTCGATACAAGACCCTCTTAATTAACAAACCTGTTTCTTTCCTTTATAAATTTTAATAAATTTAGCTCCGTTATAAACTGAACAGTTGGTTAGGCTATTGGAATATTGGTTAGCGATAATTGCGCGACATTACAGATAGCTCAATCTTATAATTTTATTAAAACAAATGCCCCATATACCTTTAGATGAGAATTTACCCGGTATAACCGGCCTGCTCAATTACCGGCAGGACACTGCCCTGCCTATACGGCAGCTTACGCAGCTGCTATTGCGGGGCGAATCCACTTTAACCGAAGGTGAAAGAGAACTAATAGCAACGGTAACTTCACAGGGCAATGAGTGCAAGTTTTGCACTGCCGCCCATACTGCGGCGGCAAATGTGTTACTGGGTGAAACCAGTACGTCCGAAAAGGTAAAACATGATCCTGAAAATGCCCCGGTAAGCGAAAAGATGAAATATCTTTTAGAGATTGCCCGCAAGGTGCAGGCCGACGCCCGCACCGTAAATGCTGAATTGGTAAATAAGGCCAAAGAGGCGGGGGCAACAGATCTTGAACTGCACGACACCGTATTAATTGCAGCCCTTTTTTGCTTGTACAATAAATATGTTGACGGGCTGGCAAGCGTAACACCAACCGACCCGGATTTTTACGACAGGCTGGCCAATATCCTTAAAACAAGCGGGTATATGCCATCAGCTAACCGTTACGCAAGCCTGAATGTTACCGGATAATGAAAGCCCAACCAAGATCATTGCTTTTCTGGACGGGTGTTATATTGCTGATGCTTCCGGGATTTGTGCATGCATACTTGCTGATGCCTTTTCCCGGCAGCCAGAATCTTAATGCTATAACCATTTGCTACTATCTTGAAGAAATATTGTTTCCCGTTCGGTTAACGGGTGCAACTTTGATCATTTTTCACCTGGTGATCTATTTTTCAAATCAAACTAAAAAAGTGAAGGTCATTCAACTGGTAACACTTGTACTTTGCGTTGCGGCCTTTTATTTTACCGATTTTATGTTTAAGGCCGAGGTTATGTTTGAAGAGCCGAAAACTATAAAATTTGCCAACGCCATTCACAACAAGGTGCCTGAAAGCTTTGTGGTAATAGGCTTGGTTAACAATGGTGTTGCCAAAGCTTACCCGCTGCTTTACCTGGGTTATCATCATAAAATACAGGATAATGTAGGTGACGAACCCGTGCTGGTTACTTACTGTACAATGTGCCGTGCCGGCAGAGTATACAGCCCGGTGATAAATGGTGTAAGGCAAAATTTCCGCTTGGTTGGAGCGCAGCACTACAACGCAGTTATTGAAGACGAGGGCACTAAAACATGGTGGTACCAGGCAACGGGTAAGGCAGCAGTAGGTAAACTAAAAGGATCAGTATTGCAGGAGTTACCGTACGAGCAATCAACGCTCCAATCGTGGTTAAACAGGCATCCCGGCTCACTCATTCTGCAGCCCGACCAGCATTACATGACTGATTATCATAACCTTAGAGATTATGATCGTATGCAGGCCGTCGACAGAGATAGTACCATTAAAGACAAGGATAAACTAATCAGGAAAAGCTGGGTGCTGGCAGTTATCGTAAACGGGCAAGCAAAAGCGTACGATTGGCGCCAGCTTGATAAAAAGCGGGTATTGAATGATTCATTAAATAAGGTGCCGCTGCTTATTGCGCTGGAGGATGATAGCCTTAGCTTCCACGTTTTTGATAGGAGTATGAAGGGGATGACACTGCATTTTAAAGTTAATGATGACGGAGCGGTTATTGACCGGGAGACATCTTCCGGCTGGAATTGGGACGGACTGGCTATTTCCGGACCATTGGTGGGCAACCGGCTTACCAAAATACAAGCCTACCAGGAATACTGGCACTCATGGAAACACTTCCATCCCAATACATTGTTCTGGAATAAGGGCGACGAATAACTATAAATCGACCTATGCTTCTAAAACCTTTTGCCTAAAATAATCTTAAATATGCTCCTGTCAGTAGCATCAGTAAAACCGCGGCCATAACCTGCATTAAACTCCCAATCAGGGTTAAAATTAAGATCCGTTGCTATAAACAGTTGGTGTTGCTGCTCCTGGTAGGGCGAGTAATGAAAAAATGGGCCGGTACTGCCATAATATTCCAACCCCAGTGCAACAACTTTAGTTACATCATAACTACCCTTCAAATTGGGTGAAAAAATGAGCCCCTGGTGAGCATCCGGACCGGCGAAGCTTTGGTCGAGCGTAGGATTAAATGAAATATAGGTTTTTCCCCACTTTTTATCAATAATTGGCCGAATCTCCAACGTAGCAGTATTGGCGGAATAAGCTGCCTTTTGAAATCCAAACTCCAATGACAAGCTTACGCCAACCGGCCATTTCCAGCTTTCGGGCACGGCTGCGCGCGGGCGTATATGCGAACCCACATAGGCGGTGCGGCCATCATTGCCAATGGTATTAAAAAAATAAAAGCCTGTTTCAAACCAGGGCGTCCAGCCGTGGGTTATCTCAATAGTTTCGTGGAATACATCATTGGTGGGTAAAACCCCATCCATAATGGTTTTGCTGCCGTTAAGTGTGAAATTGCTATGAAGTTCAACCATGGTATGGCCCTTTTCAACAGTTTCTGATCCGTAAACCTGTATCTCGTAGTTATCCTGCGCTTTAAGGGTGGTAAATAGCGTTAACAATACAGAGGTGAGCAATAGGGCCTTTACCATAAAAAAATCGGTTTAAAAACGTTTATAAAAATAGCATCTGAAATTTGAGTAAATTCTGAAGAACGTTATGAACAACAGTTATGTTACAAAGCCTTTATTACCGATGTATGCTTTGTAATGAGGTAAACGTGATCCAATGCTTTATACCTGGTTGCTTTATTGATAAACGCCGGCAAAAGGTTTTCCTGCGGGTAATTTATAAACGAGCGGATGATCCTAAAATCCGAGTGACTTTGTACCAGGTAATCCATTGACTGCTGGTTAACAAAAAAAACAGAAGTTTCCTTTGGTTTAAACGTGTTGAATTGTTCGATCTGAACATATTCGACTGGCTTTTTACAGTAGAACTGGAAGATATTATTTTCCGTTTTTAAAGAGTAAACATGCACATGCTCAAACGGCGGCAAATTGATATAATCCGCCGCAGCGATCTGGCCGTGGTAAGGCGTAATTTGATTATAAAGTATAGTGCTGAGATAAAATCCGGCGAACAGCGCAGCACTGCAATTTAAAAGAAAAGCTCTTTTGTAATTTTCTTTTACCCGGCTGACAATAAGCAGGATCAACGATATAAACAACACACAATCGGCTATAAAAAGCGCTGAAGATGCCGGCTTCAGGAAGAAATTGATCACTATAATGCCCAGCGGCAGCAGAATAACAAATAGCCACTGGCTTACCATCCGAATTTTGGAGCCTGCCCTACTTAGCTGTTTACAACAATACGGGGCCGTAATAATGGCAAACAAAGGAAAAACCGCATTGGTGTAAAAAGGCAGTTGGAATCGGGACAACGAAAAAAGCGATAATAAAAGCAAGCCCCCGCTAAGTGCGTAATATTCCGGCCGTTTTATTTGCTGAAACATGCCTTCGATATTTTTTAAGATAGCGTAATAAAATAAAAGGCACCACGGTGCAAAGGCCCAAAGCAGGGTATGCACATAAAAGAATATGCTGCCGGATGACTTCCGCACTATTGGCCCGTTATTTACAAAACGCCCAAACTGGCTGTCCCACAAAAACCATTTAATACCCGATACATGGTGTGTATCAAAAACTGTTTTTTCGGGATGCAGGTCAAACTGGATATATAAGGCGTAAAATTCAGGCAACGTAAATATCAGCGTTATCAGCGCGAGTAAAACCCACTTGAATTTAAATAAATGCGCCAGCTTTTTTTTGAAAAACAGATCTCCCAGCAAACTGCCGTAAATGGCTACTATAACAAATATGCCTTTTGTCATGATAGCAAAAGCAGTGAGCAATGCTGCCAAAAGCAAATCCAATAAACTGAACCGCTCCGCAAGGCAAGCTATATGATAAATGCTGCCCATGATGAGCGCCATCAGGTAAGGCTCGGCGCGTACCTCGATGTTTGATAGTATAATGTGCTGCGCCGTCGCCAATATTAAAACTGCAGTAATGGCAATTTCGGTATTGTAATATTTGCGCGTAAAAAGATAAGTATAGAGCAGGCTGACGGCGAAAAAGACCAGCGCCGGCAACCGGTATGCCCATACACTTGCGCCAAACAGTTTAAAGCTTACCAATATGCACCAAAACGGGAAGTGCGGTTTATCGAGCCAATCAAGGTTATAGGTAAAAAGCTGAAAAAACTCATGTTTGTAAACCAGGTTTTTGGCGATAGATCCATATAGCCCGGGATCGTCCGAAAAAAAATCAACGTTGATACCCGAAAAATTAACCACAAGGGCTAATACAAACAGCAGCAGGTATAACGATTTACTTTTATCTTTCATTGATCGGGCGCCGAATACACCCAACAAATATATTACTAAAGTTATATATCGGTTTGCCCGTTTACCGGATTATCTGCGAACTGATTGGTCTTAAGCTATTCTCCCGCATAAAAAAACCCCACGTCTTAACAACATGGGGCCAAAATCACAACAATTGTTTAACCTTTCGGTCAATTCCTAACTGCAAAGTGA
>CAZZUU010000292.1:0-5554 GCA_964657275.1 uncultured Mucilaginibacter sp.
ATTAGTCATTAGTCATTGGGGCATTAGCCATTGGAAAGCTCGAAATACTAATGACCAATGACTAATGATTAAATGACTATATATTAGTGCCCGGCTGCAACTTCAACATGATCAATATCGATGCCCTGGCTGCGCAGTTCCCGGCTCACTTTCCATGCAAAATAAGCAAGGTAAGCAAAACCAAATACCGGAACGATGTAGGAGAAATGAAGGCCGCTCATCCCCTTAATAATATTATTGCTGCCATCGGCAATTTTTCCCTGCAACGGCGGGATAACGGAACCGCCCAAAATCATCATAATTAAGAACGCTGAACCCTGGCTGGTATATTTCCCTAAACCTGTTATAGATAATGAAAATATAGACGGCCACATTATTGAACAGCATAAACCACCGCTGATAAATGAGAATGTCGCGATAGTTCCGGTAGTGAATAAACCGACAATCATAAATGCAATACCTAACAATCCCAGCACAGTTAAAGTGCGCACAGGTTTTTGCCGGCCGATAAAAAATGCTACCACCAATATGCCAACACAAACCGAATAAATATATAATCTGCTTACGTCTGCTTTGGTAACTGCATTCGCCAACAATACCAGCCCAAATGCTACAAAAGGTACAATTACATATAAAACATTCTTTGTCGTTTTTGACAGGTCAAAAGCACCGATCGATCCTGCAAAACGGCCTATCATTAAACTTCCCCAATACAGTGATATAAAAACCGCTATTTCAGATTCTTTATAGGAACCAAACTCCGGAGTTTTTAATAACGATCCTAAATTACTCTGGATGGTAACTTCAGTACCAACATAGGTAAAAATGGCTATCATACCTAATATCAGCTGAGGATATTGCATAGCACCCCAACCTTCTTTGCTATTCTTAGCAGCGAATATGGTACCTACCAGCGTGCTTATAATAATGGCAAGAGATGCATAAACAAAATATTGGCTGGGAATGGTTACGAGTTTGGATATCGCATTGCTTAAAGGGTCGGCTCCAAGGATCAATAAAAAAGCGATAAAAATTATAAAAAGCGGCACGTTTGCCTTTGTACTGGCCTCTATCTTTTCATCACTGGTAACCTTTGGCAGATCTGAAAACCAGAAAAATAAGGCAACCGCAATAAACAAGCCTGCCAGTATGTAATACAAATTATTAACAGAAGCTATTTCTACATCTTCGGCGGCGATTTTTTTGGCCGCAGATCCAAACAATACAATGCCCACCACTATTGGGCCTGTTAAAGCGCCAATGTTGTTGATACTTCCCGCGAAATTCAACCTGCTTGAGCCGGTTTCAGGCGGACCAAGGGCTACAACAAAAGGGTTTGCAGCTGTTTGTTGCAACGAAAAGCCAATTGCTATAATAAAGAAAACGGTAAGTATTAATGCGAAGGAGCCTGATGCAACAGCAGGGATCATGCCTAACGCGCCAACAGCTGATATGATAAGTCCCAGGATAATACCATTTTTGTAGCCCAGTTTATTCAATATATCAACCTTGCTTGCTTGTGAAGCAAAATACAATATTAACGATCCGATGAAATACCCCCCGTAAAAAGTGAAATCAATAAGCTGAGATTCAAACTGTGTTAAATGGAAATGGGCTTTGCAAAACGGTATAAACACGCCATTTGATGCAGCTAAAAAACCCCAGAAGAAAAATACTGTTATTAAGGTGTACAGCGCCGAGCCGTAATTTTTTGAATTAGTTTGTGCCATTATTTAATCAGGTTTATACCAGAGGTTTATTTTGAATCACTAAACATAACTATTTTTTATAATTCCGCTATATTTTTTAATTTATTAATCCCAACTTTAAGTTTGGTTGTTTAGCATATAAAATTGCATATTCGTCCTGCGTTTCGGAATTCAAACCGGACATAAGCCTAAATTAATGATAGAAGCTGTTATTTCGGGTATCGGGTTTGGATTAGTGCTTACCTTTTTAACCGGCCCGGTATTTTTCGCATTAATAAAAACCAGTATTGAGAAGGGCTTTCACGCGGGTGTAGCACTGGCTTTGGGCGTTGTATGCAGCGATATGGTTTTTGTGGGTGCATTATTATTCGGCTCGCAATATTTTGATATATCAGCTCAAAATAAAATATATGCAGGCATATTCGGCAGCGTTATCCTGTTTTGTATAGGCGTTTACTACCTGTTTAAAAAAGCGCAGATCAATTATACACCCACCGTTCCAACCAAACTGCACCGCGCGGGCTATTTTCTAAAAGGATTTGTAATGTGCATTTTTAACCCTACTATACTTTTCCACTGGACGATTGTGATAGGCGCAGCAAGTACTGTTTACCACGAAGGCGTGCCAAACCGGGCGCTTAAAATAGGCATCATGTTTTTAACCATCCTGGTTGTTCAGTTTGGCCTTGATACTACCAAAGCATTTTATGCTGATAAACTGCGGGACAAAATATCAGAAAAATTTGTACACCGCCTTAACGAAATTGCGGGTATTGCCCTTATTATTGCCTCACTGGTGTTAGTAGATAAATTGTACACCCACTTTATTTTTTCGGCACCGGGAGCTTAAGCTTCCCTTAAAATAATTTTTGCCCGATTTTAATCATCTCATAAAGTCTTCCATGAAAAGTATTTTTAGCGAAAAAGACAATTCTGAATTTATTACACGAATTGAAAAGCTCACCCCCGCTTCACCTGCATTGTGGGGCAAAATGAATGTATCGCAAATGTTGGCGCATTGCAGCGTTCTTATAAAGATGACGCTGGGTGACCTTAATTCAAAACGGCAACTCATCGGGCTATTATTCGGTAAACTCGCTAAAAAAAATGTTTTCAAAGATGAGCCCTTTAAGAAAAATTTACCGACGGTAACAGTTGCGTTAATTAAAGATCAAAAGCAGTTTGAAGAGGAAAAAGCAGCTTTAATAGCAGCGTTAAAACAATTGCAGAAAGCAGGGCCTACCAGGTTAGGTAACGACCCTCACCCCTTTTTCGGATACTTAACACCCGAAGAATGGGACCACCTCAATGCCAAACACCTCGACCATCATTTAGCGCAGTTCGGCGTATAATATTGGCCTGGCTCAGGCAAATATTTCCTTTATCTCGCGTCCATAGCTAAAATCTTCATAGCCTAAGTATTTGACATTAGCGGACGATATAGTATCTTTTAGTTCGGAATAATTGCTGTGATAGAATTGCGAAAGCTTAATCACTTTTTTGCCCTTTACAATAATATACAAAAACTCATAGCTGGTTCCCTTGGCGGGTAAAATGGCTAGCAGATAGCCGTCAGCTTCGTTAAAATAATATGTTTTTGACGGGCCTAAACCCAGGTAGCCTTTAACGGTGAAATAATCGAACCCGATATATACAGCAGCTACTTTAGTACGCAGTTCGCCATATATCAGCCAAATCCAAACCAAAATAAGCCAGGCATTCAATATCAGGTAAAAGGCGATCGGGATTGTAATTCCAAACAGATAAACCGATAATGACAAAAGTAATATACCGGTAAATAGCAAAGAGAGCAGCACTACAAAATACGATCCGAACTTAAATCTCGATTTCATTAAGTAAAGGGTTAAATTCTATATGTTAAATATAGCGCTTAATCCCAAAATTTCATCAATTATAGGCCCGTTGATTTTTTCCTTCTATCCAGTTAACAAAAGCGCGGTTAACCACTTTGTTGCCACCCGGTGTAGGATAATTCCCCGAAAAATACCAGTCGCCGGCGTGCCCCGGGCAGGCTTTATGCAGGTTATCCAGCGTTTGATAAATTACTTCAACTTTGCAATTTATTTCTTTGGGCGTGATGATTTTTGCTATGCGATCAGATATCTGCTGGTCAGTAAAGGGCTCATATATAGCCTGTACATAATTGGTTACTTCTTCTTTTGGCAACACGGCACTGTCTTTACACTGCTTGTAAACCTCAAGAATCGTATTTTCCTTGCCCATTTCCTTCAGCAAACTTATTGCGGCTTCAAACGCAACAAACTCACCCATTCTCGACATGTCAATGCCATAGCAATCCGGGTAACGTATTTGCGGGGCCGATGATACTACAACAATCTTTTTGGGGCCAAGCCGGTCCAGAATTTTGAGGATACTTTGTTTTAGCGTAGTACCCCGGACAATCGAGTCATCCAATACAACTAAGGTATCCGCATCTCTTTTTATAAGCCCGTAGGTAGTATCATAAACATGGGCCACCATTTCACTGCGGTCGGCATCCTGTGTAATAAAGGTACGCAGCTTAACATCTTTGATCGCGATTTTTTCAACGCGGGGCGCCATGCAAAGCACCTCGCTCAATTCTTCCTCGCTGATCTTATCTTCGCGGTTCAATAATCTATCGCGCTGATATTTCTTTATATACTTATGTACTCCTTCTACCATGCCATAAAAAGCCACCTCGGCAGTATTGGGGATATAAGAGAACACCGTATTTTTTATATCATGATCAACCGTAGTTAATATCTGTTCACAAAGCAGGCGGCCCAATTGCTTGCGTTCCCGGTATATGGAGGCGTCGCTGCCGCGAGAAAAATAGATACGCTCAAATGAGCAGGCCTTCTTTTCCAGTGGTTCACTAATTTTGTCTTCGCTTATCTTGCCATTCTTTTTTACGATCAGTGCATAACCGGGTCTTATTTCTTTAATTTCCTCGATAGGAATATTAAAAGCCGTTTGCAGTGCAGGGCGTTCAGAAGCAGCTACAACTACTTCGTCATTATAAAAATAATAGGCAGGTCGTATGCCGACAGGGTCGCGCATTACAAAAGCATCACCATGACCTAAAATTCCGGCTATGGTGTAACCACCATCCCAGTTTTTGGCAGATTTCCGCAATATTTTGGCCACATCCATATCATTGGCAATCAGCTTGCTGATCTCCATGTTATCATCAAGGCCTTCTCTTTTATATTGATCAAATAAGCCCTGGTTTTCAGTATCAATAAAATGGCCTATTTTCTCCAGAACCGTTACGGTATCCGCTTTTTCTTTCGGATGCTGGCCCAGGTCATACAGTTGCTGCAGCAATTCGTCAACATTCGTCATGTTGAAGTTACCGGCAATAACCAGGTTACGGGTCATCCAGTTATTTTGCCTTAAAAACGGGTGACAGCTTTCGATACTGTTTTTACCATGAGTACCGTATCGCAAATGCCCTAACAAAACCTCGCCGGTAAAACTCACGTTTTCTTTGAGCCACTGCGCGTCCTGCATCTTTTCGGGGGTGTTTTTTTGGATATCGGCAAATTTCTTTTGGATATACTCGAAGATATCTGCAACAGCATTTGATGCCATCGAACGGTGCCGGCTGATGTATCGTTTTCCGGGCTCAATATCTAATTTAATGGTGGCAACACCCGCGCCATCCTGGCCCCGGTTGTGCTGTTTTTCCATTAAAAGATAAAGTTTGTTAAGACCGTACAACGACGTGCCGTACTTTTGCTGATAATAAGAAAGTGGCTTTAAAAGGCGGATAAATGCCACACCGCATTCATGTTTAATCTGATCACTCATGATTGGTAATGAGCACGCAAAGGTATAAT
>CAZZUU010000293.1:0-5538 GCA_964657275.1 uncultured Mucilaginibacter sp.
TAAAGATAGGGCTGTAAGCCTATCAGGTTTTCCTGGCCTATGGTGGTGGTAAAGCAAATAGGCCTAACCCAGTTGTTATGGGCCAAAATATCCAGCATGGCCAAATTTTCTTTGGTTACATAGTTAGATGTATATTTCCAGTCCATTTCGGTTGTTAGCTTGTCTTTCTGATCGCGTGTTATTACATGGTTCTTTAAAACATCGTCTGCGTTTATGGTAATTTTAAAGTTTTTGGTTGGCAGGTAATTGCCGTAGTCCCCGCTTTGGTATTGCACCTGCATGTTTTTATCATCGGAACTGATAAAGTCGAAAACTTCTTTAACTTCAACTGGTGCTGCTATTTTCTTATCATCAAAATAAATAACATCACGCACACCCTCTTTATACTTTTCATAAGGCATTGTAATTGGCAACGGGGCCGATTCATTCATTTTAGCCTGCATCTGGTGGATATACCAATCGCCCGTAAACAAACTCAAATTAACGATCCGCACATCCGATCGTATGCCTTCTACTTCCTGGCAATACCATAACGAGTAGGTATCATTATCGCCATACGTAAACAAAATAGCATTAGGAGGACACGATACCAGGTAGTCACTAGCCATATCGTGTGCACTCATTTTGGTTGAACGGTCGTGATCCTTCCATTCTTCTTTTGCCAGTACAACCGGTACAGTAAGTACGCATAATAGAAACGCGCCCAGGGCAGCTACCTGCGGGTTCAAACTCTTCTTTAAAGTTGCAGCCAATGATATTGCCCCTTCTGCCAAAGCTATTACGCCCAAGCCTATCCATATAGCAAATGCATAGAATGAGCCCACGTATGAATAATCCCGCTCGCGCGGCTGCACACTGGGCTGGTTAACATACAACACAATAGCTAAACCGGTGAAAAAGAACAGTAGTAATACTACTAACGCATCCCGTTTTTTACGCTGAAAATGATAAACAACGCCTATCAATCCCAGCAGGAACGGCAACGCATACAACGGTGTATAGGTAGTGCCGTGGATAACAGATTTCGGCAAGTTGCTGGCATTGTCGCGGAAACCGCTGGTCCAGTTACCGTCAATACCGGCAGAGTCTTGCTGACCGTCGGAATCATTGTAACGGCCCACAAAATTCCATAAAAAGTATCTGGCATACATCTGGTAAATCTGCCAGCTAAACATCCATTTCATGTTATCGGTAAACTCGGGAACCTGGGTATCGTTCATCTGCAGCCATTGGCGATAGAACTGTGGATCCTGCCCGTCGCTGCTGTACATACGCGGCAATATGGTGGTATGGTCGTAAACGTAATTTATCTTTTTGCCGGCACTTTCGTATTTAGTTTTGCCCTTACGATAAATAGTGCTGCCTTCGGTTTGATCGGTAACCTTCGCATCAAAATACTGGCCGAACAGCAATGGAGTTTCCCCGTATTGTATACGGTTTAAGTAACCATATAATATAAAGGCGTTATCGGGATGTGAGTTATCCAAATTGGTACCCGCTGCCGCGCGAATAGGTATATAAGCGAATGAGCTGTAACCAAAATAAATAAACGCCACACATAAAAGTGAAAGATTCAAGAAAGCTTTTTTGTATTTGATACTGTACCATATACCCCCTACCAGTACACAAACGATAAGTAAAAAGAAGAAAAACGCGCCGCTCCAAAATCCCATTCCTAACACATTTACAAAGAAAAGATCGAAATAAGCAGCGATTTCTATGGTGTAGCCTCTGATACCGTACTGCACCAATACCAATATAAGCACGCCGATTAGCAACGTGCCGATAACGCCGCCTGCGGTAACGTTTTTACCCCTGCGGAAATAATAAACCAGTGACACTGCCGGAATAGTTAACAGGTTAAGCAGGTGTATGCCGATAGAAAGGCCAATGATATAAGCTATAAATATGATCCAGCGATCGGAGCCCGGTTCATCAGCATGGGAATCCCACTTTAAGATGGCCCAGAACACAATGGAAGTACATAGCGATGAAATAGCGAATACGATTGTTTCAACAGCCGAGAACCAAAAGGTATCGGTAAAGGTAAAGGCCAATGCACCTACCAGCCCAGCGCCCATGATCATGATCAGGCGCGATTGATCGATGACTTCATCAGCTTTGGCCAGCATCTTTTTGGCGAGTGCGGTGATGGTCCAGAACAGGAACATAATAGTAGCCCCGCTGGCAACGGCCGACATCATATTGGTGTAAAACGGCACTTTTGCATTATTACCGAATGACAATAAAGAAAACGCTTTTCCAAGCATAGCAAACAGCGGGTACCCGGGTTGATGCGCTACCTGTAAACGGTAAGCGCAGGAAATAAATTCGCCGCAATCCCAAAAACTTACGGATGGTTCTAAAGTTAAAATATAGGTAACAGAGGCTATGGCAAAGCAAAGCCAGCCTAAAACGTTATTAATTTTCTTGTATTGCATGGATAAAATGTAAGGGTATTATCGGGAAGTAAATATCAGGATTTTTATAACTTATTTTAAAAAAACAATTCGGGTTAACATTATTTAACAAAATATGGCCGGTAAAGGCCCGCAAATATGATAAAATTATAGTATTTGGATGCATCGATAAGATCAAAAATAAATAACCCGGATTTATTGAGGTTATTAAAAATTTATAAAATACAAGTCTATATTTATAACTGATTATAACTGGCCGTGTTTATGAGAGTATTACTTTTCACCGTTCTGTTTTCTTTATCGTCTTTAACATTATATGCGCAAAGCAATGAGCTGCAAAAAGATAACATCACATGGACCAGCCAAAGCAAAAATTCAGGTGAATCGATGCCTTGCGGCGGCGGGGACATCGGCCTGAATGTTTGGGTTGAAAACGGTGACCTGCTTTTTTATGTTGCCCGGAGCGGAACTTACGACGAGAATAACACTTTATTAAAGCTGGGGCGTGTTCGGATAAAAATGTCGCCAAATCCATTTGCGTCCGGCGACTTTACACAAACTTTAGATCTTCAAAGCGGGGCGGTTACCATCACCGCGGGTAATAAAAATCTCAGCTCTCGGATAAAAATATGGGCTGACGTTTTTAAACCAATCATTCAAATTTCGGTTGAAACCAGTAAGCCTGTCAAGGTTTCGGCAGGTTATGAAACCTGGCGTTACCGCGACCGCATCACCACCGGGCTGGAAAACAACCAAAACTCTTACAAATTTTCCCCGCAGGGTGAAATACGGACCCGTCACGATGAAATAAATTATAAAGATCAGTCAGTTGAGTTTTATCACAAGAATGACAATGCAGCATCCGTATTTAACCTAACCGTAAAGCAACAGGGGCTCGAAAGCGTAAAGGACCAGCTTTATAACCCGCAATATAATTTGGTTTTTGGAGGCAAGTTAACGGGTAAAAACATGTTACCGGATAGCAACTATACCGGCGTTTATTTGAATACTGATTTTAAAGGATGGCGGTTAACCTCGAAATCGCCGGTTAAAAAACAGGTAGTCACATTAGTTCTTTCCACTTCACATGAGGGCGATGTACAGAAATGGGAAAACGAACTGGATAAAATTGTCAAGTCTGTAACAAAAACCGACCAGCAGCAAACGTTAGATTGGTGGGCATCTTTTTGGAACAGAAGTTTTATCCATGTTGAACCCGAAAGCATTGACCATCAATCCGCCGCATGGCAATCGGGCAGAAACTACCAGCTATTCCGTTATATGCTGGCGTGTAATGCCTTTGGCAGTTTCCCTACAAAATTCAATGGTGGTTTGTTTACGGTGGACCCGATATTAACAGATACCTCTTTCCATTTCACACCCGACTTCAGGAATTGGGCGGGCGGCACTTTCACCGCCCAAAACCAGCGGCTGGTTTATTATCCCATGATAAAGAACGGGGACTTTGATTTGCTTAAACCACAACTTGATTTTTACCTGAACATTTTAAAAACCGGGCAACTCGCTACACAATTATATTGGCACCACGCCGGCGCACGCTTTCCCGAACAGATTGATAATTACGGCCTATCCAACCCGGCCGAGTATGGCTGGAAACGCAGGCCCGGTATGGACCCCGGTGTAGATGATAACGCCTGGCTTGAATACCATTGGGACACCGTGCTTGAGTTTTGCCTGATGATGCTGCAGGAACAGCAATACGGAGATATCGACATCGAGCAATACATCCCTTTTATACAAAGCTGCACCGATTTTTTTGATATCCATTATCAATACCTTGCCGCCATCCGCGGCGCCAAATCGCTGGATGCCGACGGCCATTTAATTATGTACCCCGGATCGGGGGCCGAAACTTTTAAAATGGCCTATAATTCTACGGCAACCATTACCGGCTTAAGCACGGTTTTGAAAATGATGCTGGCGCTCCCGTCAAGGTATTTGAATACCCAACAACGCAGCCATATCGACAGTATGATCAGCCGCATCCCTCCCATCGCTTTCAGGCAGCAGGAAGGGCACACCACCATTTCGCCCGCCTGGGTTTGGCAGCGTATTAACAATGTAGAAAGCCCGCAGCTTTATACTGTTTACCCATATGGCACCTACGGTTTACACCAACCCGGATTGGATACCGCGCTGAATACATGGAATTATGATAAAGACGTAATCCGTTTTCGCAGTTACATTGGCTGGAAACAGGATAACATTTGGGCGGCCCGATTAGGTTTAACTGATGAAGCGGCGCGACTTACTTTTTTAAAGATGAAAGATTCGGGCAGGCGCTTCCCTGCATTTTGGGGCCCCGGCTTCGACTGGAACCCCGACCATAACTGGGGCGGCTCCGGCATGATAGGCATGCAGGAAATGCTGCTGCAAGCCATCGATAATAAAATTTACCTGCTCCCGGTCTGGCCAAAAAACACCGACGTACATTTTAAACTATATGCGCCGGGCAAAACGGTGGTAGAATGCAGCGTCAAAAACAATAAGGTGGAGTCATTAAAAGTCACCCCTGCGGAACGATTGAAAGATGTTGTACTGCCGGATTGGGTGGGCAAATAATGATATCGGAGGAGCTGAATGATCAGCATCGTGCATCACAACTACATGATGCAAATGATGCAGTTGACGCACCTGATATAAGCCAAATTGATTATCAGCGGGTTACCTATCGTAAATGATGCAACGTGATGCAAATGATGCAAAATCTCTCAGAAAAAGGCTGATTTTTGCATCATCATAATGAAAAGGTTTACTTCCGGATAATCACATTGCATCGCATGATCGCCTGTGACAGACTTCACGGAAAACAGCAAGAAATCAAAAAAAATCTATTTAGTGCTTGCAGAATATGCATTTCTGTCTATATTTGCACTCCGCAAAAGCGAAAGTAGCTCAGTTGGTAGAGCACGACCTTGCCAAGGTCGGGGTCGCGAGTTCGAATCTCGTCTTTCGCTCAAATCCCTTCCAAAAGAAGGGATTTATTGTTAAAGGTTTATACACCTGCTCAGATGGTGGAACTGGTAGACACGCAGGACTTAAAATCCTGTTCCCGTAAACGGAGTGCGGGTTCGATTCCCGCTCTGAGTACAAAGCC
>CAZZUU010000294.1:0-5538 GCA_964657275.1 uncultured Mucilaginibacter sp.
TACTAATATCTAAAGCGTCAATTTGCCCTTTTACGCCGGGTAAAACAGAATAGTTCAGATTTTCTACAAAATCGATACAACCAAAATGAGTAAACCCCTCTCAATAAGTATTTGCTTATCAGTTGCTTAATCATTGGTTAAATAAAAGGCGTTCGGTGTTACCGGAAACGAAAGTATTAATTTGGGTTCATATTCATATTTTTTTGCGATTATTCGAATAGGTTTTAGGACTAATATTTTACAAAAATTGTTTTGCCAACAAGGCTCTTATCTTTATTATTAACTACTTGTACAACATAGGTGCCCGGTGTAAGGTTGCTTACGTTATCCTGCCAGCTATTTAGGTTTGAATTAACTGTTTTAATAACATAACCAGTGATATCAATAATTTTAATTTGATACGATGCAGTCGCTGGTGCCGATGCGACCAGGCCGGGTGTTGAGTTAATAGATTGCACTGCAGGCAACGTTGAAATCAAATTAATGGTAGGTTTTATCGACAAGTTGATAACGTTATTGGTAGGGTTAGGGTAAATATTAAGGTTGTTAATAACCAGGTTGTCGCTAAGTTTATCATACATCAGCGTAACCACATTTGAATAGGTAATTGTGCCATTTAAATCTTCAAGTTTTAACCGGTACTGATCAGAAACCATTTGCGGATTTTGATCTGTGAAACTATAAGTTCCCTGGGCACTGGAAACAAAACCGCCCAATACGTCAAAAGTTACGCCGTTATCGATACTTCTTTGCACTGTAAAATTGGTATAGTTTTGTTCGTTCTCAGTTTTCCAGCCAAGCTGCGCCGCGCTGGTGGTTTTTGTTGCTGTAAAGTTTAATAAATGCATTGCCAGTGCCGGATTTTCACGGATAACAATTGCAAAACGATTGCTTCCAAACGTTGCTGTATCTGTTAAGTCAACGTCAAAAGCATAAGTGGTATTATTGCGCAGGTCCAGCGAATCCTTTTTGAATTTATCCATCAGCCATACCTGGTAAATTTGCGGGATGGCATCCAGCTGCGTACGCTGAAAAGTAAATGTCCCGCTTTTAGCAGCAGTTACATTTAACCTGATTGTTTGTGCGGTTTGCTTTGGCAGCGGCAATGTATTTATTGATAACGGTATTGGGTTGCTATCGTTCGATAAACTGGCCAACCCCTCTGCGGCGTTCATTCCCGCAAGGTACTCTGCATCTTCGTTGCCGTTATAATTTGCCGATGCATTTGAATTAAATACAATCGTAATATCATCATGCTCAATAGAATCTTTAACCATCCGCAATCGCAGCAACTGCGCTACACTTTGAACTGGTGGCGCGCCCATTAGCAAATAGCTGCCTGTAAGTTGTGATGTTGCAGATTTAGCCGCCTCGGTAAATGTCAGTGCCGGGCTTGCGGCATTGGCCTGTACAAAAAAGCCTTGTCCGCTTGCAATTATTTTGGTGGCGTAGCCACTGCCGTCGGTACCGCCGCCATTGCTGGTACCGGTACTGGCAGAGGTAGTCATGTAAGTATCGTATTGGTTAGTGAACGGGTTAAACATCCATATAGTTGGGTTTATATTGGTGCGGGTTATCCCGGTGCCCGAATAGGCAGTGTTCCAGTCTATCGAACTAGCATACGGGTTGCCTACCATATTAAAACCGCGAACAGCAGAATTGGTCCCTCCGCCCGAGCCACTATAACCTAAGGTTGCCGACGATGTAGAATACCAGTTTTTTACCAGCACATTCTGTTGATTTAAAGTGCCTGTCGCGGTTAAGATAGTATTTTCGGGAGCTATATACGGATTGGTTGTGCGCGTTGTAAAGCTGGTTGCATTTCCCCGGTAAAAGAAAAATACACCATTTCCGGCAGGGATTGTTGTGTTTACGGCACCATCGCTGGTATGCAGGGCCGTAGCTGAGGTAATATCAGTAATGCCGATAAAATTCCCGCTCGTATAGGTAACATTGCTTGGGGTTATGCTTTCGCGATATAAAAATAAAGAGGGGTTGCCTGAACTGCTGCTTCCGCCGGTTGCGCCCATTACAAATGAGTTGGTTGTGCTATTTGCCGCAGTAGTTTGGCCGGCTGTAGCGCCAACAATATAGTTTAACCCAGAAATATAGTAATTGCCTGAACCGCTGATAACCTGCGAGCCTGTATTAACCGGCGATGATATGATACGGTAATTACGATATACCCATCGCGATCCGCTTTTTGTGGCGCCGCACTGGTAATAGCGCTGAACACTAAAAGTGCCTGTGCATACAGCATTTTGCCCCGGTGATCCAAGATTTCCGTACAGTGTTCCGATCGCTGCTGACCCATATTGATCGGATTGTAAGGTAAATACTGCAGGGCTTGTGTTGGTAACTGATGCCTGAATACCAGACAAGTTGATAATGGATGTTGATCCTAAATTGAAATTTGTAGTTGCAGTACCTGAATTGGTGATATAAGCAGTTTGCGATGAAACATTAAGTACACATTGTGAATTTGACGTGCCTGCGTTAAAGGTACTCCCGGCACCTGTATTGGAAATGTAAGCCCCATAACCAAAGCTAACAGTTGAAGGCGTAGCGCCGGAAGCTTCGAGCGTGCAGGTACCAGTATTTCGGATACTTGAACTTTGTGCCAAAGTGATCGTACAGCCATCGCCGGTAAAAGTACCGCCGGTATTATAAAGCGTACTGGGGCCGCCGCCGAGCGTGATAGGGCACAAGGTTGCATAAAACGTACTCGTATTGTTTATGGAATTGCCGCTACCCGCCACAAAACTCAACGTGGTTGAAGTGGCGGTGAAATTTCCGGGACTGTTATTGTTGATTCCGCTTGTGCCTGCACTGCTGCTAAAGCTAATGGTAGCAGACATGGCCGTAAACGTGCCTGTATTATTTAACCAGGTGTTATTATTTGTTACGCTTAATGTAGACCCGGAATTTAAATTTACCGTACCCGAGTTAGTAAAGGTATTGGGGCCGCCGCTTAACGTTATGGTAGACGTATTGATATTAAAAGTGCCCGAATTAGTTATAGTTGAGTTGTTATTGCTCATGTTAAGCGGGCTGGATGTTAATGTAACTGTACCCAAATTAGTGAACGTTGTTGGCCCGCCGCTTAAAGTAAGCGTGCATGAACTTGCCGAAAACGTTCCATAATTTGTAAAGGCGTTGTTATTATTAGTCATGCTCAGGGTCGAACCGGAATTTAATGTAACATTGGTAGTTGTTACACCAGCCGAGCCGATAGTGAACGTAGACTGATAACCGAATGAAATGGTCCCGAATGTTGCTGAACCTGCTCCGGTAACGGTGAAAGTAGAAATGAGCCCTGCACCGATGGTAGTGGTCCCGCTAACAGCAAAGGTATTACCCGAGGAAACTGTAACTGAAACTGCTATCAGGCTGCCTATGTTAATTGAACTTACTGCGTTTGGAAGTGTACTATTAACATTAACATTAGTGCCAAGAATAAAATTTGCTACATCCCCTGCAGCAAAGCCAGGGTAATTTGATCCCCCGATCCAATTGCCGCTACTTGTCCAGCTGCCATTGTTAGGGCCAATATAGGTGTAGGTTGCTCCGGAGCAATTTTTGGCTGCGCCAAGCCATAGAATTCCTAAAATAATGACAACTTTAGAAGCTCTTCTCAATATTTTAACCAGCATGTGAAACTACTATTAAGGGAACCGTGTAAGGATCACGCTAACAGCTAATGTTTAACAAAACAATAGTTATTAATATTTATACAGGATAAGGTTTAGATATATGCAGCAACGTTATACTGCCCAACCCCAATACACAATTCTACCCCTTTATACGTATGAAAAACGGAATTGTTGCAGTTTTTTTAGAAAAAAATACAATATTTAATAAAGTTAATTAATTGTTTTTCAGACGGTTATAATTAAAATTCTTACAACGTAGTAAATTCTATTTCAATGAAACTTTTTATCGAAAAAAGTAATTTTAGATGAAGAAAAAACAATTTCATAATGCGATATTAAATACGGAAACTTGTGTAATAAGCATCCCTTATTAAATAGGTACCGTATAAGAAATATGAATAAAATTTACGCAGCAATTTTTGCCTTTTTTTTGCTGTGTTTTGCCCATGAAACGTTCGGTCAGCAAAAGCTGGTTACCGATTCAAAAAAAAATGAGCTGGCCGCGTTTTCAGCAAGGATCAATGCATTATATATAGCGAACCATCAAAGGGCATTGCAACTGGCAAAAAGCAACGGCTGGCCTGTACTTCGTAAAACAAAAAACGGCGGTTTGATCTCCCTGCAGGGGACTAATAGTATTGGTTTTCCCCGGTACCTCATTACCTACGACAATATTATTGCAGCCGCAACTACGCAAACCAATGTTGTGCAGCCCGGTGGATCATCCGGATTAAATTTATCCGGTTCAAGCGCAGCTTTAAATGGTAAGCTGGCAATCTGGGATGGTGGCTCAGTGTATATTTTTCACCAGGAATTTGCTGGTAAAACTATTACCGTTCATGATCCCGTGCCGGTACTCGACCACGCGACGCACGTGTCAGGAACGATGATCGCCAAGGGTGTTTACCCTCCTGCCAAGGGGATGGCATTTAATGCCAGCACGCTACAGTCCTATTATTTTAATAACGATGTGACCGAAATGAGCGCCGCGGCACCTAATTTGCTGCTTTCCAACCATTCATACGGTGATGAGGCCGGCTGGAACTTTGATGACGTTTATAACCGATGGGAGTGGCTTGGCCTACCCGGCGATACAGTAGATTACCAGTTTGGCTTTTATAGCGACCGCACTAAAGACTTCGACAATATAGCCTATAACGCACCGTACTATCTGATTGTTGAATCAGCGGGTAACAGCCGGGGAAGCACCGGCCCCTCCGTTGGGGGTGATTACTATGGGTTTGCAAGCGTAGCAAATCAAACGTTTGTTGACAAAGGCCCAAGGCCCGCCGGTATTAGCGACAATGGTAGCTACGATATCATCAGCACAACCGGCAACGCAAAAAATATATTGACCGTAGGCGCGGTAAACCCCTTACCCAACGGCCCTGCAAGCAGCAGCGATATCAGCATTGCGTATTTCAGCGGCTGGGGCCCTACGGATGACGGCCGGGTTAAACCGGATATAGTCGGCGATGGCGTCAACGTTTTGTCCACAGGCGTAACCGGACCATCAGCTTATCTAACCCTTTCGGGGACGTCGATGGCGGCACCCAATGTTACCGGCTCTTTATACCTGTTACAGGAATATTATTCGCAAAAGAACAACGGAAACTTTATGCATGCGGCAACGCTTAAGGGCCTTGCCTGCCATACAGCCTTTGATGCTGGCAACGTTGGGCCGGATTATATTTATGGCTGGGGATTGCTGGATATGAACAAGGCCACGCAGGCTATTACAGACAACGGCTCAAAAAGCCTGATAGCGGAAAAAATATTACAACAGGGCCAACAGCAAACCTTTAATATTACTGCGTCAGGTAATGGCCCGCTGGCAGCTACTATTTCGTGGACGGACCCCCCCGGAACACCGACTACCGACGGC
>CAZZUU010000295.1:0-5507 GCA_964657275.1 uncultured Mucilaginibacter sp.
TCATAGGCATGCTTGACGAGCCGTCTGAGGGTTATCATTATTTTGTAGAAAACCCTGTACATCAGCTCAAGGAAAAACAACGATCAGCATTATATAAACAATACGTGGGTTTTGTTTTCCAGGCTTATCATTTAATTGACGAACTTACGGTATATGAAAACATAGAAACCCCGCTTATTTACCAGGACTTTAAAGGAGCGGAACGTAAAGCAATGGTAGCCGATATGCTGGACCGTTTCCAGATAGTAGGAAAAAAAGATTTGTTCCCGGCACAATTATCCGGCGGCCAGCAACAATTGGTAGGCATTGCGCGGGCTTTAATAACCAAACCAAAGCTGATCCTGGCTGATGAGCCAACCGGCAATTTAAATTCAAAACAAGGTGAAGAAATTATGGAATTGTTTCGCAAGCTAAATAAGGAAGAGGGCGTGACGATAATCCAGGTAACGCATTCCGAAAAAAACGCAGAGTATGGCTCCCGCGTAATTGACCTTTTGGATGGTAAAATTCATTCTTCAAAAAAATTCTGATAATGCGACTTAGTAAATACATCTTATTTCTAATTTTTGCCTTGTGTTATGTTTCGACTTATGCGCAACAAAATGATACCCTAACCCTTCAAAAATGCCTTGATATTGCTATAAAGAACAATTTACCGGTTAAGCAAGCCGGCTTGACGGCAGAATCGGACCGGATTACTTTCCTGCAGGCTAAAGAGAATTTATTGCCTGCGATAAATGGCAATATTAACAGGACGCTGAACCAAGGACGCGGTATTAATCCGGCTACTAATACCTACGTAAATCAGTCGCTAACCTCTGATAACTATGGAATATCAGGAGGCATAACGTTGTTTAACGGCCTGTCGCTGCAAAATGCGATAAAACAGGCCTCTTTATCATACCAGGCCGGTAAAATGGATTTTCAGGCGGCAAAGGATGTTGTTACCATAAACATAATAACCAACTATCTGTCTATATTAGATAATCAGGAAATATTGGGCCAAAGTAAAAGCCAGCTCGCGGTAGCAAAAGAGAACCTCGACCGGTCTGAAACTTTAGAGAGAAGCGGCGCAAATAAAATTGCATCAGATTTGTCTGATTTTAGAGGTACCCTTGCCGGAAACGAAGTTACAGTGGTTACTAGTCAGAATTCATTGGACGCTTCAAAGCTTAGTTTATTCCAGTTGATGAATATTCCTTATAATCCTAATGCTCAGTTTCAGTCGCTGAATGCCCAGGACCTGGACGGCCAATACGCCATTAGTCCCGACCAGGTATATAATACAGCGTTAGAACAGCTTGCCGCAGTGAAGGCGGCTACATTGCGACGTGAGAGTGCCGAAAAAGCCGTTAAAGTACAACAAGGATATCTGCTTCCTTCTTTTGCATTAAGCGGCGGCTTATCGACAAATTATTCAAGCGCTGCACAAAACGCCGGCCAGTCGATAAGCTACAGCAACCAGTTTAAAAACAATTATGGTACTTATTTATCGCTGGGACTGAATATCCCGATATTTACCAATTACATAAGGCATAACAACATCGCACTTGCGAAAATTAATCTGTTAAATTACATCAATATAGAAGATAATACGAAGGTGCAACTGCGGCAAAGTGTGGAGCAGGCCTATTATAATATGGCTGCATCATATAAGAAATACCAGGCATTAACGAAACAGGTAAACGCTTATACAGAGAGTTTTCGCATATCAAAAATCCGTCTGGACGCCGGAGTACTAACTTCGGTAGATTATATAATTGCTAAAAACAACCTGGATGCAGCTAATCTCAACCTGATCAGTGCCCGTTACGATTACTTCATTTACAGTAAAATACTTGACTATTATCAGGGGAAGTTATCGTTGTAAAATTATTTTACAAGTGGTATTGTATTAACAAATAATTATCTAAATTTATCACAGAATCTATCACGATATCCGGTTTAACCCCATGTATTTTAAGGGTTTAAACCGGATATTTCTAATTTAAAAACTGCCTGAATAATATGACAAAAAGAGATTTTAAATTAATAAGCATTACAGTGCTGGTTATGTGTATTCCAATTGCAATATTGCACATAAAAATCAGGACAAACCCTATTTACAATCAAATGCCTACGAATAGACAAACCTTAAAGTAAAGTCGATCCCCCAGGGTGAACGCCGCGAAATTTTTGACTCGCCAACTGAAACATTGGATAAATTAGAACTCCATGTAACTACGCTCAACCCCGGAGACTCGTCCCACGCTCCTCACAAACACCCGGAAGAGGAGATGTTAATTATTAAAGATGGAACGGCGAATGTATTAGTTGACGGACTGTGGAAGCTGGTAGGCCCAGGTTCAGTTGTGTATGAAGCGGCAAATCATTTGCACGCCATAAAAAACGCCGGAAATTCAACAACAACATACTATGCTCTGCAGTGGCGCACGGCAAAAACCGGAAAAAGTAATTAACTATTTCGTAATTTTTACAATCTATATCTGATTACTTTTAACGTTTGCCACCATTTATCATGTCTGACACGATGCCCTTGCCGTCTTTTCTTTCTGCTAAAAATACGCCAACAACATGCACGGCTATAAATACAAGCACCAAATACATACACAGGCCATGAATATTCTGAATTTTATGCCTGTAAGGTTTAAGCGCAGTAAGTTCGTCATCAAATGCAAGAATTAAGCCCGTAGTTACTATCAGTATCAAAAGCATATAAAATAATGCATAAATAGTTCTAACAGCTAATTCGTGTCTTGCTGGCTCCCGGCTATTTTTAGTGGTTTTAAAATGGGCATAAGCGCTTTTGAGTATCCTTGTAAACTTCTGATCGGCTTTTTGAAAAAATTCAAGGATGAACCGGAATAGCAATAGCGAGGCGAGCGAAAATCCAAAATAAACATGTATTGTCCACACTTTGTCGCGGAGTAGATGAACGATTGATTTCGCCTGATCGGATGTTATGTTCGTGCTTGTTTTATGTAGCGCTGTTTTAATTAAAGCTACGTTGCTGTTGCCGTCTAATACGGTTGAATTTATAAGGATAGTTAGTAATGAGCCGCAGATAATTATAGCATTTGCCCAGTGCCAAAATCGCAAAGCGGCCGAATATTTTTTTAGTTGCCTTAGAGGGTGAATTCTTTGTTTTATGGGTTCAATGACTGCCATATTATTAGCTAGAAAACGGGTTAAAATAACGTTGTTGTAAAGCCTAAATTATAACTTATATAGTTAGGGTTTTGAATAATTTTGTGATTAGTTTCAAACGAATGATAGAATCCTGATTCAATTAATAAAGCAAAATGTGGAACAATATAATATTCTATTCCCATTGAAACTTTAAAGGCCGGATTGTAGCTACTTGTTTTTCCAATCGTGATGCCCGTTAAGTTGTAAGATGCTGTTGAATAACTTGAAAGATTAAAACCTGGTTGGCCTAAAGCGTATATGGCATATTTGCCTATCGAATGTCGGTAACCTACGCCAAGCAGGAAGAAATCAGCGCTTAATTTCCCTTGTGTTACGTTTGTTGGTATTGGATTGGCCGGATTTTGATACTTATTGGAAAGTGCATCGTAGTTAAACCTGAAAAATATATCATTTATATATTGCGGACGATATTCAATTGCCGTAAGAAGAGAAACTCCCGATCTCATGCTCGTCTGTTCGTCGCCCGAAGGAACATTAAAACCTATTGCACCCGGAAAGAAAATTCTGGAGGGAAACTTTTCAATTTGGCACAAAGCAGTCTGCCCAAATGTTAAGCTTAATAATATAATTAAACAGCACCTGATGCTCATAATTATTACAATGTCTTTTAATTGCAGACGATCAGATCAATCTATTTTTTTAGAAAGGGAATTTTTAATATTTTAAGAAATTTAGAATTGTAATTTTTGTCCATGTGCGTATCGATACCGTAAACCAGCTCATCTGCAGAGGAGCCATCTGCATAGGTTTTGAAAAGTCTATCCCAAACACTCAATATATCGCCATAATTGCAATTCGTCAGCGGTAGCTGATAATGATGATGGATGTGATGAAGATTCGGTGTGATAAATATTAAACTGGCGATATAATTGGTTTTTTTGGGAAGCCGGAATTGCGTATGTGAGGTAATATTGGAAATGGTTTGTATAGTTTGCCTCAATAGCAATACCCCAAATGATGCGCCAAGCAAAAATACCCATAAAATTAAAAAACACATTCTCACAAAAGTTTCTACGGGATGCTCGCGTACCGTAGTTGAAACATCCAGTTCCAGATCGCTATGGTGAACAAGATGGAAGTTCCAAAGGGGCTTGGCTTTGTGCATAATTACGTGATACGCATATTCGCAAAAATCCAATAAAATAAATCCCACTAAATATTTTACTATAAAACCGCCCGAGTGTGGTAATAGAAAAAGAAAGCCCCAATGATGACTACTTGTCCATTGTGAAACTAGCAATACAAATATTGTCATAAACAACTGCACTGGCAGCGCGGTTAATATGAAAAAAATGTTTGTTAGCGTGTGATCAAATTTGTTTTTAAATGATTTTGCTAAAATCATTCCTTCGGCTATCCATAAAGATAATATTATGGCAGCATATAAGATAATTTGAGACGATGACGGGTTTGAAGTAAAATAATGTTTAAAAAAGTGCATCGATAAAGAGCATATTAACGAACAATATTATATAAAAAATCTGAATTTAAATTGAAGTTAAAATAAATTAATATGAATATGTAATAGTAATTTGAAACAGGACAGTTTCAATTGAACCCGGGGGTGACCTTTACAGTGCGGGAGTTCAGGCTGGTAAGACATGAAGAATAATGTTAAAAATATTTGCGCCTTTACCCCAAAAAAAAAGCAAGCCATTTTTGACTTGCTTTGCTTAGTGATCTCGCTGGGATTCGAACCCAGGACCCCAACATTAAAAGTGTTATGCTCTACCAGCTGAGCTACGAAATCATACTTTTTACTTTCGTTTAAAGTGGTGCAAATATAGGAGTATTGAACATGGTGTGCAAGCCTTATTTGAATTTATTTTTTGGCCGTTTTTTAACCCTCATTATCAATATTCTACGCTTTAGAATGCTTCGATTAATTGTTTTGACGGGTAAAATTTGCTTGAGATTTTTGTTACGTTATATCCCATTACCTGCAATTTGGGTATTTTATATTTAATGAATACGTTTTGACTGAAACGATTATATTTGCAGCCTTATCTATAGTTAGATAGGAGATTTGAGATTATGGAGTTGGATAAAATCTGCCTGCTCTTGATCATCTCAAATTTATTTAATGCCCGGATGGCGAAATTGGTAAACGTTGCGGTCTCAGAAGCCGTTGAGAATTGTCTCTTGAGAGTTCGAGTCTCTCTTCGGGCACATCCTGTTAGAAATGAGATATTAGATTTGAGTTTGTCTCACTTCTCATATCTAATATCTCATGTCTTTTTATGCCCGGGTGGCGAAATTGGTAGACGCACCACTTTGAGGGGGTGGCATTCGCAAGG
>CAZZUU010000296.1:0-5501 GCA_964657275.1 uncultured Mucilaginibacter sp.
ATTTTTACGTGCATTTTGTTATTATTACCTGTTAACAACTTACGGTAACATACCGCTGCACGTAACTTTTAATACCCAGGCTTCCAGTGCCGACGCGCCGGCTTCCGCTACTGCCGTATACGCTGCAATGGTTCAGGATCTGCAATCTGCGTCAACATTACTGCCCAATACGGTAACCGCGCCATTTTTGGGCAAAGCAGCTACCGCACCCGCAGCAATATTTCTTTTATCAAAAGTATACCTTACCAGGGCATGGTCAGAAACGGGCACCGGAGGATCACCAACAGCAGCCTCAACAGCCGATTTTCAACTCGCTTTAACCACTGCAACTACTTTAATCAGCAACAAAGCCACCTATGGCCTTGACTTATGGCAGGATTACGCAAATGCTTTCGCTATGGCTAATGATTATGGTAAGGAAGTGCTGTTTGTAAGCGATCACGACAATAATGTTCAGTTCGGCCAGTTTTCAACCGGCGCCTCAGGCGGCGCGGCGCAAAATGTATTGCCAAACTTGTTCAGATGGAACTATGTAACAGCGCTTGGTGTTAACTCCGGCGCAGGTGCTCCACAGGTTTCATCCGGTCCTACCCCGATGGTTAGGGATGTAAATAACGGACGGCCGTACACACGTTCGGCACCTAACGCACCTTACACAATTTACCAGGCTTTCGCCGACCAGGTAAATGATTCCCGCTATTCCAAAACCTTCCAAACAGTGTGGATCTGCAACAAACCCGGCGTCACCAGCACACGCGGAACATTAGTTGTTGGCGTAGACACCGGGATTTTGATGCCTGGCTTTGAAGTTACCGCCGCCAGGAGGGCGTCATTTATCGGGGCAATCACAACACCGAGTCAATATAACAATAACGTATTCCCAACGGTTAAAAAGTTTGATGATCTTACACGGGCCAATATGAACGACCCGTCGACAAGGCCTTATTGTATCTTCAGATTTGCAGAAGCTTATTTTGTTGCCGCCGAGGCAGCGCTGCAACTGAATGATCAGGTTAACTATACCACTTACCTGAATTTTATTAGGGAAAGGGCCGCCTACCGGTCAACCAACACTCCGGCACAAAACGCTACTGCAGCAGCCAATATGGACGTTACGCCTGCCGATTTTAATATCGACTTTCTGCTGGACGAGTACACCCGTGAGTTCTACGGTGAACCGCGCAGATGGTACGATTTGGTACGCACCAAGCAGTTACTGAGAAGGGTATCGCTTTGGAACCCCGCAGCCAATTCACATATCCAGGCTTTTGATGTGATAAGGCCAATTCCGCAGGATGAAATTAACGCCGTTTTAAGCGGGCCTAAATACCCGCAGAATCCGGGGTATCCGCAATAGGCTCAAAACTTATGTAACAATTACGGGGCGTACAAATAATACGCCCCGTTTTGTTTTCAAATATTTTAATTTAGCACTGGCCTGAAATTATAACTTATGAAAAAAATAACCCTTCTCGTATTTGGCATCGCTTCAGCATATATTGTTTTTGGTCAGGGCAGCACTACGCCACCGGTGAATATGACCGCTGAACAAGATCATCAGAATATGATGGATCAGTTGCATATTACCTCGATAAGACAGGGCGGTAATGGCAATGATCCCAAAGCACCAAACGCAGCTAATTATGATGAGACAAAAGCCAATCCATATCCTAATTTGCCTGATCCGTTAATATTAAAAAACGGTAAAAAAGCAACTACAGCAAAACAATGGTGGTCCAGGCGCCGCCCCGAAATAGTGGAGGATTTTGATCGTGAAATGTACGGTAGAACGCCAAAAAATATTCCGAAGGTAAATTGGGAGGTTGCGAGTGTCATTCACGAAAACATTGGAGATATTCCGGTGATAACCAAAAAACTGATAGGACATGTCGATAATTCTGGGTATCCGGCTGATACGGTCAATATCCGGCTAACATTAACTGTTCCCACTGGTGCAGCGGGGCCGGTACCCGTAATAATGCAGTTTGCTTTTGTTTTTAATCGCCCACCGGTTAGGCCGGGCGCTACCCAGGTTCCTACCGGGCCACCGCCGTCACCCGGCCCAAGCTGGCAGCAACAGCTTTTGGCAAAAGGCTGGGGCTACGCAATTATTATACCCGTAAGCATCCAGGCAGACAATGGGGCCGGGCTCACAAAGGGGATTATAGGATTGGTAAATAAGGGCCAACCCCGCAAGCCTGATGATTGGGGTGCCCTTAAAGCATGGGCGTGGGGAGCAAGCCGCGCGATGGATTATTTCGAAACCGATAAATCTGTTAATGCAAAAGAAGTAGGCATCGAGGGCCACTCACGTTACGGCAAAGCCTCATTGGTCGCTATGGCTTACGATAAACGGTTTGCTATCGGCTATATCAGCTCATCCGGCGAGGGTGGCGCAAAACTTTCTCGTCGTAATGCGGGCGAGATTGTTGAAAATCTTGCAGGTACCGGCGAATACCATTGGATGGCAGGCAACTTTATAAAGTATGCAGGGCCGCTCAATTGGAACGATTTGCCTGTTGACGCACATGAATTGATAGCCCTTTGTGCTCCTCGGCCTGTATTTATTGGCTGTGGCGCCAATGGCGATGCCTGGGCCGATGGCAGAGGTATGTTTATGGCAGCGGCAGCAGCAGGCCCTGTTTATAAACTGTTGGACAAAAAAGATTTAGGTACAAATGATTTTCCGCCGGCAGAAACCTTATTAAGCGGCGATATTAGCTTTCGCCAGCATAGCGGCGGTCATACCGATGTTCCTAACTGGCCGTATTTTATTGAATTTGCCGGCAACTATCTGAAGTAAATGATGTTTTCCGGGTTCGAATCAGGCTATACTCCTTTTAATGCCTAACTCCAGCCCCCTTAATTCAGCAAGTCCTTTTAAACGGCCTATAACAGAATAGCCGGGGTAGGTTTTATAATTAAAATCGTCCAGCAATTTATGACCATGATCGGGACGCATTGGGATGGCAATATCTTCCCTCCCATCTGCAAGCCGCTGTTTTTGCTCCAGAACGATATTTTTCATTATCGCATACATATCATTGCTTCCGCCCAAATGATCCGCCTCGTAAAAACTGCCATCGGCTTCGCGCTGTACATTTCTCAAATGCAAAAAATGGATATGCTTTCCAAGCCGGCTAACCATTCCTGGCAGGTCGTTATCGCCCCGTGCGCCTAACGAGCCCGTGCAAAAAGTAATGCCGTTACTTGGAGACGGGCAAAAGTTCACCAATTCTTCCAAATCTTTTTCTGTAGAAACTATTCGCGGCAAGCCTAGTATCGGGAAAGGTGGGTCATCGGGGTGAATGCACATTTTTATACCCAACTTTTCGGCATCCGGTATAATGGCTTTCAAAAAATAAGCCAGGTTTTCCTTCAATGCACTTGCATCGGTGTGTTTGTATTTATCAAGATGCTCTTTGAATTCAGCAACAGTATAAACATCGTCTGTACCGGGCAAGCCGGCCATTATGGTATTAATTATTAACTGTTTCCCTTGGGCGTCGGTATTGTCCCAAAAGGTTTTCGCAGCTTGTTGCTGCTGGGGTGTAAAATCAGTAAAGGCAGCTTCGCGTTCAAGCACATACAGGTCAAAAGCTGCAACGGCAGGTGCATGGTATCTTAGCGCAGAGGCATTGTTTGGTAAAATAAAATCCAGGTCGGTCCGTGTCCAATCAAGTACCGGCATAAAATTATAGCACACAGTTTTAATGCCTGCATCACTCAGGTTTTTCAGCGTATTAATATACCTTTCAATATAATAATCACGCTCATCGGCTGCGGTTTTGATACTTTCGTGGATATTCACGCTTTCAACTACTGACCAGCGAAAACCTGCAGCATTAATGATGTCTTTGCGTTTTTTTATTTCCTCCGGGCTCCACACCTCGCCGCTGGGTATGTGATGCAGGGCATTAACTATGCCCGTAGCGCCGGTTTGTTTTATTGCAGCCAGCGTAACGGCGTCTGAAGGACCATACCAGCGAAATGTTTGCTCTAAATCACCAATCATATCTATGTTTTATCAGCCGACAAAAATAGTATTATATATGAGTTACTAAATTTGCAAAAGCTATATTTTAACGTTTTATTTTGTAAAACTTGTATTCATTCTATCATAAACTTTACCATCAATGGTGCTTTTTTACAGCAGGTTACTCACACACTGGTGCAATGTTATTGAAGGCTGGCCTAACTTCTTTGCGCTTTCGTAACATTTGTAAGACGGGCAGTGATCGGAAGAAAAAGTAATTTAAATTTATTCATCGGTGATGAGTTGGGTTAAAGCCCTATTAATAATAAGCCATGATTTGTAATCGCAGGGAAATGCTTACTTTTAAGAAAATTGGTTAATTAATTTTGACATCAAAAAAAAATGTGTCATTTTAACATTATTCTAAAAGCCTGATTCAGATAAATATAAAATCATTTAGCAATCGATTGCTAAATGATTAAAAAAATAATAGTAGGTCGCCATTTTGACATTTAATTTTACTTAAAAAAACATAATATACGTAACATTATATTTAATTTTAATCAGTATTTTTATTGTAACCGATTGTATATTTACCCCGAAAGTTAAACTTTGTTATGAGTGAACCCGAGAAAGAAATTACTATTTACGATATAGCCAAAAAGCTTAATATTTCGGCGGCCACTGTAAGTCGCGGGTTAAAAGACCATCCTGGTATAAACAAAAACACCAAAAAGAAAATATTAAATGCCGCCAGCGAAATGGGGTATCGCTCCAACTCGTTTGCCAGCAGCCTCCGAAAAAAGCGTGGTAATATCATCGGAGTAATTGTACCGAGGCTAAACAGCAGTTTTATGTCGGATGTAATTGCCGGTATCGAAAAGGTGGTGAATGAGGCTAACTACAATCTTTTCATCAGCCAGTCGTTAGAAACGATGAAAAAAGAAGTAAGCAGCGCCAAAGCAATGTTTAACAACCGGGTGGATGGGCTATTGGTTTCATTAGCTTATGACACTACCGATATAGCCCACTTTGAGCCATTTATTAACCGTGGAATCCCCGTTATCTTCTTCGACCGGGTTTATGAGCACGAGCAATGCCCAAGCATATTTATTGATAATTATAGAGCAGGTTATGATATAACTGCTCATTTGGCCCAGCAAGGGTGCAAAAAGGTACTGCATATTTCGGGCAACCAATTACGGAATGTGTATAAAGAGCGGTTCAGGGGATTCAAAGATGCGCTGGCTGATAATAACTTATCATTTAGCGAAGATCAATTGATTATAAATGATTTGAGCGCAAAATCGGGTGTGGAAGCTGCCAGGTTAATATTGAATATGGCAGAGAAGCCCGACGGGGTTTTCGGGGCCGGTGACCTTTGCACTATTAATTGCATGCAGACCCTGATAAAAGAAGGCATAAAAATACCTGAAGACATAGCCTTTGCCGGCTTTAACAATGACCCGGCAGCCTGCATTATTGAACCTAATCTCACTACGATTAATTATAAAGGCTATGAGAT
>CAZZUU010000297.1:0-5482 GCA_964657275.1 uncultured Mucilaginibacter sp.
TGCTTGTAAGGCAGATGCTCTGAACCAGCTGAGCTAAACTCCCTTCGTTTTGGGATTGCAAATATAGGAGGTATGGCTTGTTCTTCAAAAATTAATTTCAAATAAACATTATATTGTTGAATTACAGGTGATTAGTGTGTATTTATTATGCAAAGTGGAAGTTAATGAACGTTCCTTTATACTTTACATCGCTATATGCTGATCAGCACGGGGGTCATCGGGGAGTATTTCCATTTCGGGGAATTCGATATAATCGGCATACCATTGTATGGCGCCTACAACATCAAGGGCGTCTTCGGCGGCTATATTTATTGTCTCAAATGCGTATAGCAGATTATTGGCGTAGCCATATAACTGAATTTCATTGCTATCAGCACTAAACGGTTCCTTATCAAGGCAAAAAACCCTGATCTTTAAATTAGTGTCTCTGGAGTGAATTATGTCCCTGCAGGGATTTTTCGGATCGGTTGCTAATAAATATACATTGTAATCCATGTAGTTATAACAACATTTCCGGTTGATAGTTTCTACTATTTGATTCTATATCACCAATTAAATTTAGTGTCGATTTCGCATAGAAAAAGAGCAAATAAGCTACTTTTTAGACTGGTTTTGGACGTAATGGACCTATTTATCGGCTTTTTCATACGGAAAATGACCAAATAGGAACTTTTTTTGTTAATATTTGTTAAAAAATTACTCCGGTAACCCTATAGAGTATATATTTGTGCAATTATTAATTATCGATCTAACCAATTAGTTCTTTATGGTAAATAATGAGGTCAGTTACTATAAAAAGAGTAAGCGTTATGCTTCCTCTTTTTTTGTTTAAAGGGCATTTGATTTAGCGATGGAAATTGGTGCAAAACAATTATTTAAAAACCTTATTTATTTCATTTAAAAGGTTCCCTTTCAAATCCTCTCCATACTCCCAAAACATTGCGCCAGCCAATTTTTTCTTTTTAACATATTTGCATTTTTTCTTTACCGACCATTCATCGTCGTACGTTATAAATTGCCGCGTTACCGTATTGTAAGCATAAGGTGCTTTTGCGTGCCTGTCGCGGTGCTGCGTAAATCCGGGTTGTTTTAAAATGCTGTCTTTTAAAACCGTATAACCTATATTTTTTGAAAAGGAGGCGACTGAATCTCCCAGGCCTTTTGCATTTTCTGTTAATATGGACGCCTTTCCGTAAAAGGCGACCCCCACAACCAATTTATTTGCCGGAACGCCCGCCGCCATAAAAAGATTTACAGCATTATCGACATTGTTTTGCGACTTATACTGGTTTGACGCATATAAGGCAGTATGGTGCGATGCTATTTTGCCTGCCGAGTAATCGTAGGTCATCAGGTTAATAAAATCCAGATATTGCTGCGCCTTTTCCATTTCCGTATGATCCAGGAATGACTTAAATGCACCGGTAGCTGTTGTCAATAAATATTTCTTGCCGGTTTGCCGGCTCAGGTCATCCATCTGGCGCCGCAGCTCCATAAACATCAACGTATAATTTTGCTTGTCTTCGGGCCGGTAAATGTTGCCTTCAAATCCCGGTATGCCGGGATATTCCCAGTCGATATCGATCCCGTCGAGGTCGTATTTTTTAACAATATTAATGGCACTCGCTGCAAAATTTTGCCTGGAAGTATCGGTTAACACCGCATCTGAGAAATTTTTGCTCCAGGTCCACCCGCCGATTGAAATAATTATTTTAAGTGACGGGTTTTGTTTTTTCAACAGATTTAAATGCATCAGGTTGACTGAATCTGTATTTTCGCGGTGAAGCCATACGCGGTTATTTTTTATATCTGCGAAAGCATAATTAATATAACCGAGTTTTTTTGCAGCAATAACGTCGGTATTCACTAACCCTTTGTAACCACCTACATAGCCTATTATTACGGGTTTTTGCTGAGCTATCAATAAAAAGGGCGTCATAAATAGAGCAACAACAAATATTCGAGCCAGCCTATCACATAATTTATTGAAGATTAACAGGTGCCAATGTTGGTTCATATAAATGACTATAAAAATATAAACGTTAAATATCATATCAATTAAAAGGCTCCAAGCACCTCTTCCAATACCTCATGCGATCTGATGTTTCCAAAACCCTCAATGTGCAGGGCGTAATATTCCAGTAATTTTTGGATAAGGTACCGCCGGTCATCGTTGGTTAGCTTAAGCTGTACCATGTTTTCAAAGCTGCATTGCAGCAATGCGGTGAAGTTTTGCGTGTGTGGCGGCGATAGGTATAATGTGCTGTCTGGTTTGTAACGACTGAATGTGCCGTTCTTTAAATCAAAATAGTCTGCTTCTCCGGCAAGGTAACGATCAGGATAGAAGCCGAGGTATCGCGTGAGCTGAAGTAAAAACAGCAGGTGAAAATTGGCCAGCCCGCTGGTTTGATGATCGAGCCATTCAATAGCACTGAAAACAAACCCGAACAGGTTGTCGTCTGCCGATTGCTGCCTTATGGCCTTGTATAAAACCTCGTTCAAAAAAATAGCGATGCTGCTTTTGATCACATCATACGGGATGGTTTGCAAAACAGGCGAATTTTTAAGCTCGGCTATGCGTTGTACGTTACCGGTATTTTTGTGATAAACCACCATATCCAGCAGGTGCAGCGGCTGCAGCATGTTGCGGGATACCTTCGCCTTTGGTTTTTTTACGCCGTTAATGATGTAGGATTGCATCCCAAACTTTTCGGTAAACACCTGTACAATAACGCTGCTATCGCCATAGTCGGTAGTTTTAAAAACTATTCCGCGTGTTTTATGCAGCATGGTTAATGAGCAATAACAACTTTGGTAAAAAAATGATGAGCCCGATAACAAGGGCAAAAAGCGCGGCGATTACAACGGCTCCCGCGCTCATGTCCTTAACGTGCCCCGCTTTCTCGTTATAACCCGGCGAAACAAGGTCGGTAAGGGTTTCTATCATCGTGTTAAACAGCTCGGAAACCAGTACAAGGGTGATGCTGAGGATGACCCATTCCCATTCGCTAACCGAGATATGCAATGTAAAACCTAACAATACAGCCAAAGCGGTGGCAACCAAATGCACCCTGAAATTAAGCTGCGTTGTGGTAGCGTATGCAACCCCTTTAAAAGCAAAACCGAAACTGCGGATTATTTTTTTCATATAAATGCGTTAAATTATCCGATCATTTTCAAATCTTCAAATCTCCCAATTTTCAAATTATCTATGCAAATCTGCACATTTGAAAAACATTGGCACAATCTGCGCTATTGAAATGCCATGATTAATCTATTTTCGTAGTTTAGCATCCCGAATAGCCCTGATAAAAATAATGATTTGGAAGAAGTTTGCTGATCTGATCTTAAAAAACCGGTTAACCATTCTCGCAGTAATAACGTTGTTAAGTATTTTTATGGGCTATGAGGCAAGCCTGGTACGCATCACCTTTAAAGGCGGCAAAGTGTTACCGGTGACTGATTCTGCCTATATCAGGTACATGCAGTTCAAAAAAACTTTCGGGCAGGATGCTACCACCATGGTGATCGGCTTCCGGTCGGACCGCATTTTTGATAAAGACGTTTTTAACGACTGGAACAAAGCCGGCGACAGTATTAAGCATATCAATGGTATAAAGGATGTTATTTCAATAGCAAACTTATACAACCTCGAAAAAGACACCCTGCAGCACCGGTTTGTGATAAAACCTTTGGTAACACATATTTTGCCGAGTAACGAAGCGGTAGATAGTATTAAAAAAACCTTGCTATCGTTACCTTTTTATAAAGGGCTTGTTTTAAGCGAAGATGGAAAAGCCACCTTAATGGCCATTAACTTTGATGGTAACATCATCAACTCTTCGGCACGTGTGCCCATCATCAATAAAATTTTACAACAGGGCGGCCAGTTTGAAAAAGCCCACGGTATAAAGGTGCATTACTCGGGCCTGCCGCTTATACGCACCAAAGCCGGCGACTTAATGACGCACGAGTTCACGCTGTTTTTGCTGCTTTCGCTGGCTATCACTACGTTCATATTGTTGTTGGTATTCCGGTCGGTTTACCCGGTTGTTTTCCCTGTAATTGTAGTATTGCTGGGTGTAACCTGGAGCCTGGGGATATTGGTTTTAATGCATTATGAGATTACTATCTTAACAGGCATTATTCCTGCTCTGGTGGTAATTATCGGCGTGCCCAACAGCGTTATTATTTTAAATAAATACTATTACGAGTACAGTATAACGGGCGACAAAATGCAATCGCTAAATACGGTTATCGCCAAAGTGGGCATCACTACTTTTATAGCGAATGTTACCACCGCCATAGGTTTTGGGGTGCTGTGTTTTACCAACAGCCAGCTTTTAAGCGAGTTTGGTTTGGTAGCCTCGTTAAGCATCATGGTAACCTTTACATTAAGCATTATACTGGTGCCGATAATTTTCAGTTATTTACCCAATCCAAAAGCGCGGCAAAGCGGCATCAAGGATCGTAAGGTAATGTTAAGCCTGCTCACCAAACTCGATTTTTTGGTGCACAATCACCGCAAGGCTATTTATGTGGTTACAATAGTGCTGGTAGTTGTTTGTCTTTATGGCCTGTCGTTAATAAAAGTAAACGGTTATGTGGTTGACGACTTGCCAAAAACCAGCAACACGCTTACCGATCTCAAATTTTTTGAATCTAATTTTAAAGGGGTATTGCCGTTGGAAGTGAGTATTGACACCAAACGCAAAAACGGGGTGATGAACCTGGCGACGATCCGTAAGGTTGAAAAACTGGAAAACCTGATTTCTTCTTATCCTGAGTTCAGTCGCTCATTATCGTTAATACAGGCATTAAAGTTCTCTACACAGGCATTTTATGGCGGCAATAGCAGTTATTATCGTTTGCCGGACGGTTTGGAACAAAACTTTATTTTAAGTTATGCCGGCAACTCGGGAAAAAGCACCAATATGCTGCATAATTACCTCGACAGCACGCGCCGGTTCACCAGGGTAAGTTTCGAGATGGTAGATGTAGGCTCCGCCCAAATGAATGTGGTACTGGCCAATTTGCAGCCGCGAATCGATTCCATATTTAACCCTAAAAGATATCATGTGGAGTTAACCGGTTCCAGTATTATTTTTATAAAGGGCGCCAATTACATGGTCAAAAACCTTTACGAAAGCCTGGCGTTGGCAATATTATTAATTGGCGGGGTGATGTGGATATTGTTCAGGGGGATAAAGATGATCGTCATCTCCCTGCTGCCAAATTTGATCCCGCTGATTATTACCGCCGGGATAATGGGCTATTTCGGCATACCACTTAAACCATCCACCATACTTATTTTTAGTATTGCTATGGGGATATCATCCGATCAAACCATCTATTTTATAACACGTTACCGGCAGGAGCTGCTCCACACCAATAAAGGCATATCACAAATAGTTTCAGACACCATCCGCGAAACCGGCATCAGCATGATCTCTATTGCTACGGTATTGTTTTTCGGCTTCGG
>CAZZUU010000298.1:0-5472 GCA_964657275.1 uncultured Mucilaginibacter sp.
GCGCTGAGAAGCATCAATATTGATCCTATAGCAAACGGCGCACCCGGAAACTGAAAAAACGGATTCGGCTTGGTAAAATAATAAAACGATTGCGTCATCAGCAAAGGGCCTACTATCGAGGCGACGCTCATCACGCTGGTTAGGCCGCCTTGCAGTTCTCCCTGTTCGTTAGGGGGCACGCTGGTGCTCATATAGCCCTGTAACGCCGGGCCCGCTATCCCGCCAAGGCAATACGGCACTAAAAAGGCAAACATCATCCAGCCTTGGGTCGCGAAAGCAAATAACAGCAAACCGGTGCTGTAAAAAAGTAAGCCCACCCATATACTGCGTTCGTTGCCCAGTTTTGGTAAAATTATCCGTATCAAGCCTCCCTGCACAATAGCCACCATTAAGCCTACCGTGGCCAGGGAATAACCAACCATTGCTTCGCTCCATCCAAATTTCTTAAAAGTGTAATAGGTCCACACGCTTTGAACGGACTGCACCGAAACGTAAATCAAAAACAACGAAACAGCCAGCCCTATAACCGATTTATATTTTTTTAACTGAATAAGTGTTCCCCACGGGGTGCATCGCTTTAAGTCCAGCGGGCGGCGGTGTTCTAAAGACAGTGATTCGGGCAATATAAAATAACCATACGCCGCATTAAGCAATGCCAAAGCAGCTGCTGCGATAAACGGGTAATGCACATCATACTTACCGAGTATGCCACCCAAAGCCGGGCCAATAATAAAGCCTAACCCGAATGCAACGCCCACCAGCCCAAAGTTTGCCGCGCGTTTTTCCGGTGTGCTGATATCAGCGATATAAGCTGACGCAGTTGTAAAACTGGCGCCTGTTATGCCTGCAACAATACGTCCCACAAATAGCCACCCTATTGTTGGCGCGAAAGCAGAAAACGCATAGTCGACGCCAAAGCCGAGCAATGAGCACAACAATACCGGCCGACGGCCAAATTTATCGCTCAGGTTGCCTATGAAGGGGGCAAACGCAAATTGCATAACCGCATAAGCCGCAGTTAGCCAGCCGCCGTACCAGGAGGCATCGCTTACATCGCCATGAATTAAATGTTCAATTAATTTAGGGATCACCGGGATGATGATACCCAGGCCCATTACGTCGATAAATAACGTTGCAAAAATAAAGCCTAAGGCTGCCTGGCGTTTAGGTTGGGCGGTTTCATCCATGCCGCAAAATAAGCAATAAGCTAAGTTAAAGCCAACTGTTATTTTGCAGTTCCTAAATTTAAAAATATCAGGTCATCCTGAACTTGTTTCAGGACCTCTCAGGACGGTGAACATCGTGCATGGTGTGCGCCCTGCTTATCGCCGACCCATCTTGCGTTTACATTGCATGAGGGGTCCCGAAACAAGTTCGGGATGACTTTTTCCGATTGATCTTTACCTAAAAATTCGGCTTCAGCACATATTTATTATAGAAGCGGAAAATATGCTCGGTTGCTTCTTCGGCAGTGTCAACCAGGCGGTATAGCATCAGGTCGTCGGGGTGGATGTTGTGTTCCTGGTTCAGCATCTTTTCCTCTATCCAGTTAAAAAGCCCTTTCCAGTAATCGATACCTACAAACACGATCGGGAAGCGAGCTATTTTACCGGTTTGAATAAGCGTGATTGCTTCAAACGATTCATCCATCGTACCAAAACCACCCGGCAGAATGATAAACCCCTGCGAGTATTTCATAAACATTACCTTCCGGATAAAGAAATAGTCAAATTCCATTATTTTATCCCGGTCGATATATTTGTTATGGAACTGTTCGAACGGCAGCTCGATGTTTAAGCCCACCGATTTTCCGCCCGCCTCATAAGCGCCTTTGTTGGCCGCTTCCATAATACCCGGGCCGCCGCCTGAAATTACGCCGTAGCCCCGCTCCGTTAGTAAACGCGCGGTATCCTCAGCTAATTTGTAGTATTTATTATCATTTTGCGTACGCGCCGAACCGAATATAGATACGCAGGGACCAATTTTGGCCAGTTTTTCAAAGCCTTCTACAAATTCGGCCATGATCTTAAATATCTGCCACGAATCGGTAACCTTAATTTCCTGCCAGTTTTTATTTTCAAACGCTTGTCTTATTTTTTCTTCGCCGGTCATAAGTATGATTTAGTCGGGAAAGTCCGAAAGACCGAAAGACGGAAAGACGGACAGTCCGGAAGAATGATTTTTCAGTAATATTACAATAAATCGTTTATTTAAGTTTCAAAAGTTTGATAATGGCGGGTTATAAAAGTAAAGTCAGGCACTTGGTGAGACTCGTCTGCCAAGCTTTTGGCTCCAGTCAAATTAGCCAAATCCGTTTAACATAGTGTAACCTAATTTCAGATGTTAAATTTTACAATATACTAATAATCAGATATTCAAAATTTTGCAGGGTTAACATAAAAAAATACTTTTTGGTGGGTTTGGGGGAATCTTAACACATTCTATATCACGAGAAGCCTTTACCCATTTGCCGACTCTTCATTCTCGTGAGAGAGAATAAAACCCTTTCTATTCAAGAGGTAGCCGTTCTTTAAATAACCAACCTGTTGAATCAAAATCAGATTGATCAACCCAAATCACCATATCTCGATTCATTATCGAACTAAACCCAGTAAATAGAAACCTGCCTTTTTTAAATTTATTGAATTTAATATTTTTTAAATCCATGTTAAAATATCGTATTTTCAAATATGGATAAAAGGAAACTAGACTCGTTTTGTCGAGAGAAAAATCGGAAGCGATCGGCGTGAGAAAAAAGTTCCCGCTAAGGAACTTTATCTTCTTTCTTTCTGAATCTATTGCGATTAAGTAATCGTGGCAAACAGAAAATAAGTAAAATCATATTGTCGTCTGGATGTATCACTAAAAAACTGAATGCCTCGCTTAATAACATGGTAAATTTTATAGTTTGGCTTGGGATAATCGACATTGACATTTTCTATTTCCATAATTAAACTATCCTTTGGTTTAGGCCATAGATCGTAAAAAAAATAGGAATTATTTTCCAATAGATTGCCGTTTTTAATATGCAGTTCAAAGTCCGGGGTATATTTGAAATGATAACTGATTATATTCTTCACAAGCAAATCGCGATTTAGTGAGTCAATATACTGTCCTTTTGAAATTTGAACAGAACAAGTCAGCGCTATTAAAAGCAAGTTAGTTTTTATTCTTTTTTTCATGGTTTATCAATTCGATGGATTAGATAACGCACCCAGTGAAGGCCTCAACTATAATTATTAATCCGAGCAGTGTTTGATCAATACCATTTATTATAGACATATTTCTGATTCAAATGTAACTCTCTTTCCTTGAGTATCACGTATGTGAACCCAAGTCATCTTTCATATCACGAGAAGCCTTTACCCGTTTGCCGACCCTTCATTCTCGCGAGAGGGTGGGATATAATGCAAAATCTACAATATACTTCGATGAAACTCCTTTTCGACATTTTCTCTCTTTTTTACTCCCGCTTCCCCCAGTATGACGCGCCGCCAGGAGAAAGCTTAACTATTTAATTATCTCCTCAATATATTTATCAATCTTATACGTCACGCCATCAATCATCATTGAATCCCCGTTACAAAAAACAGCCCTTTGCAATCCATTATAATAAATTATAGTTAATGTATAATTTGATTTAAAATATACTGGTTCCTTGGTACAATGATTCAATTCATTAACAATAGAAGCTGCTTTTTTGGCACTTGTTATATTAAATTTTTGAGGATCAGCATGCTTATTGATTTCGATCTTGATGAGTTTTATTCCAACATTGTCTATTAGTTGAGATTTACATGCTATCAGCAAGCAACAAACAGTTATGATGCTTAATACCCGTTTCATATGTATCATGCGCTTAAAGTCTTCCGCCGCGAAGTAACCAACAATCCCGCAAATGTGATTAACCCGTTTACCAGTATAAGCTCGTTATCAAAAACATATCCGCCCAGCAATTTATCAGAATACAAACTAAGATAATAGCAAACAGCGGGCGATATCAAGCAAATAAAGGGCACCAGCTTATCATTAACCTGCCTTTTGTCTGCAAACAATCCAAATGAATAAAGCCCCAGCAATGGCCCGTAGGTATAGGAGGCAACTTTAAAAATGGCGCTAACTACTGCGCTATTATTTACCGAATTAAATATAATGATGGTTAAAAATAAAAACCCAGAGAATGCGATATGCACATAGTGGCGGGTGTTCACCATTTTTTTGCTGTTAACGTCCTTGTTCTTATTAAAACCCAAAAAATCCACGCAGAAAGAGGTGGTAAGTGCCGTTAAGGCCGAATCTGTAGTGGCAAAAGTAGCAGCCGTTAACCCCAGCATAAATACCATAGCGGGCACGATGCCTAAATATTTTAAGGCGATGGTTGGGTACAGGTAATCCGTTTTTTCGACCGATATACCATAACGCCCGGCGTACATATACAGCAATGCCCCAACGCTCAGAAAGAAAATATTTATCACGACAAACACGGCGGTAAAACTGAACATGTTCTTTTTTGCCTCGCGGATGTTTTTTAAGCTAAGATTTTTTTGCATCAGGTCCTGGTCGAGGCCGGTCATGGCTACGGTGATGAACAAGCCGCCCAAAAATGCTTTGGTAAAATGGAACTTGTTGCTTAAAAAGTGATCAAAGAAAAAGATCTTTGAGTAGCTGCTGTTTTTAATGGCTTCGGCAGCTTCAAAAACAGTATAATGCAGGCTTTGACAAATAAAGTAGATCGATAAAAAGACAGAAGAAACAAGGAACAGCGTTTGCAGGCTATCGGTAATGATAATGGTTTTTAAGCCGCCGCGGAAAGTATACATCCATATGAGCGCCAGGCATATTAAAACGGTTACGGCAAACGGTACATGGTAACTGTCGAAAATAAATTTTTGCAGTACAATAACCACCAGGTAAAGCCGGAATGACGAGCCAATAATACGACTGATCAAAAAAATACCCGCCGCCGTTTTGTAACTCCACACGCCCAACGCGCCTTCGATATAGCTGTAAATAGAAGTTAGTTTTAACCGGTAATACAGCGGCAGCAAAACCGTAGCGATAACAATAAAACCCGCTGCGTTCCCCAAAACAAACTGGAAGTATTCAAACTGGTCGCCGGTTGGTGCGCCCACCTTCCCGGGAACGGAAATAAAGGTTACCCCGCTCAAAGCAGTACCAATCATCCCGAACGCCACCAGGTACCATTTTGAATTCCGGTTAGCCACGAAAAACGTATCGTTGTCCGCTGATTTGCGCGATGTTAACCACGAAATTACCAGCAATACCAAAAAGTAGCCGATGATGAAGGTGAGTAGTACTGCTGGAGACATATTTTTCGGGTCCGAAAGTCCGGATCCCGATAGCTATCGGGACGGAAGTCCGAAAGATGTTAATGGTAAATTTACTGCCGACAAGTTATGTATAGTACTTTATTAAACAAAATAATTTCAATCATAGCGATGGGTTTGAAAC
>CAZZUU010000299.1:0-5429 GCA_964657275.1 uncultured Mucilaginibacter sp.
CTCTTTCTAACAACCTCTGCAAAAAAAAGCTATTTTTGCACCTTTAATAAAAATATGAGTATTGCACTATCCGAACAGGAAATTTTACGCCGCGAATCACTACAGCAATTACGGGCTTTAGGTATAGATCCTTACCCTGCTGAAGAATATAAGGTTACCGCGTTTGCGCAGGACATTACTGACAATTTTGAAAAATTTGCAGACAATTATAAAAATGTAACGATCGCCGGCCGTATCATGACCCGCCGTGTTATGGGTAGCGCCTCTTTTGCAGAGATACAGGATTCAACCGGGCGCATACAGGTGTACCTGAAACGCGATGACATCTGCCCGGATGAGGACAAAACATTATATAATACCGTATTTAAAAAACTGCTGGACATTGGCGATTATGTAGGCATTAAAGGCTACGTTTTTTTAACCCAAACCGGCGAGATATCTGTACACGTACAGGAACTGGTAGTGCTTTCAAAATCATTAAAACCCTTGCCGGTAGTTAAGCGCGATGAGGAAGGCAAAATACATGACGCCTTTACCGATCCCGAATTACGTTACCGCCAGCGATATGTTGATCTTACCGTTAATCCCGAATACAAACAGATCTTTATCAAACGCTCAAAAGTGATCAGCAGCATGCGTGATTATTTTAACACGCAAGGGTGGTTAGAGGTAGAAACGCCGATATTACAGCCCGTGCACGGCGGGGCAGCCGCGCGTCCGTTTGAAACGCACCATAACACATTGGATATGCCTTTATTTTTACGCATAGCCAACGAATTGTATTTAAAGCGCCTTATTGTAGCCGGTTTCGACGGTGTTTACGAGTTTGGTAAGATGTTTCGCAATGAGGGGATGGACCGCACCCATAACCCGGAATTTACCGCCCTGGAGATCTACGTGGCTTACAAGGATTATGTATGGATGATGGCAATGGTAGAAGATTGCCTGGAAACAGTTACGAGAGCTGTACATGGCATTCCGGCTGTACAGGTTGGGGCCAACGAGATCAATTTTGCGGGGCCGTATGCAAAACTATCAATGTACGACTCTATCCTGAAATATACCGGCATTGATGTTTCTTCAATGGACGAAACGGCTTTGCGTCAAACCTGCGCCGATTTAGCCATTGAAGTTAACCCAACCATGGGCAAAGGAAAGCTGATTGATGAGATATTTAGCGCCAAAGTGGAAGCCAACTTAATTCAGCCGACTTTTATTACCGATTACCCCGTGGAAATGACGCCGCTGGCAAAAAAGCACCGCACAAAAGAGGGTTTGGTAGAACGTTTTGAATTATTTGTAAACGGAAAGGAAATCGCTAACGCCTATTCAGAGTTAAATGATCCGATAGATCAGCGTGAACGTTTGGAAGAGCAGTTGATACTTGCTGGTCGAGGCGACGACGAAGCTATGGCAATGGACGATGATTTTCTGCGCGCTTTGGAATATGGTATGCCGCCTACCTCAGGCCTGGGTATTGGTATTGACCGCCTGGTGATGCTGATGACCAATCAAAGCACTATACAGGAAGTTTTGTTCTTCCCGCAAATGCGGCCCGAGAAAAAAGCTAAAATTGTAACGGCAGACGATTTTATTAATATTGGTGTGCCTGCCGAGTGGGTGCCAGTTTTAAATAAAATGGGATTCAATACCATCGACGAACTGAAAGCAGCCAACCCAAATAAAGTATTTAATGACCTTGGCGGGATGCGCAAAAAGTTAAAGCTGGATATTACCATGCCTGTAAAAGAAGTGGTGATGGCCTGGTTTGTATAAACTTAATAAAATTTTATACAGTTTGAATTATCAAATTTGGCAATGTTAATTACATGTTGAAAAAAAATAATTCATTGAAAGTCTGTGGCTTATTAACAATTTGTTAACGGAATCATATTATAGATAAAACTTTGGTATTACATATGTTAGTTATAATTGTAACAAACGCTTATAACTAAAAGTATGACTAATTCTATCCTTGAAATAACAGAAAACGAATACCTGATAAAGCTTAACAGGAGCAATTTTAACTTATCATTTATCAGGAGCTTGCTGAAAATTGTAGAAGTTGCTAATCCAACTGAAGACAGCTATTTTTTTACAGACAGGCACATCATGCAAAATGACTCTGCTGAACCGGAGTATTACAGCTCTCTCGAAGAAAAATAGAACAAAAGAGAGTCAGGAATCAGGAAACAAAGATTCAAGACTAAAAGCTATACTAAAACTGGCGGTATCCGCCTTTTATAACTTGCTTATCCATTTGCGCCATCTGGCCCTTCATCATCTTTATCTGCTCGGTAAGTAATTTATTCTTATCATCTTTCGATGCTTCCTGTAAATACATTTGAGCTTCGCGCTTGTTACGTTTAGCCATCGCTATCCCTGCCAGGCTTAGTTTAGCTAAAGCAATGTTATGCGACATTTTCATCCCGAGTGAAAGTGCCTTTTTAAAGTATTTTTCTGCCTTTAAAGGTGTTTTGCGCGATTCTGTGAGGCCAATCAATAAATTATAATAACCCCATTGGTTTTTATAGATCTGCTTTTCGTAATCATTTATTTTTAATAACCAGGCTTCAGCTTTGTCGGTATTTTCTTTTCGGAGAAACCATTGGGCAATAATCATGTTTTCATTAAAGAAGAAACTCAATAGAATGATACCCCCTAAAAACAAAACCAATATCCCCCAGCCCCAAAAACCGAAGGCGCAAAGTGCAATGGCGGTACCTAAAACAACACACGAAATAACTAACCTGACTAAATTTGACATTTTTGTAATACGATAAATAAGCATGCAAATATCCGTTAATTTGTACGCTAAATCAACATCTTTAAAAATATTTATGGCGGTAGAATTAGAGCCATCATGGCTGAAAGTTTTGGGTGAGGAATTTGATAAGCCTTACATGGCAGAGCTCAGGAAATTTCTAAAACAGGAAAAAGAGTCCGGCTATAAAATATACCCAAAGAGCAGTGATATTTTCAACGCTTTCTGGAAAACCCCGTTTACTGACCTGAAGGTTGTAATACTCGGGCAGGACCCCTATCACGGCGCAAACCAGGCACATGGCTTGTCGTTCTCCGTTCAAAAAGGCATTGGTATACCTCCTTCACTAAGAAATATTTATAAGGAGCTTTCGACAGATATACCTGGTTTTAGAACACCGGGTCATGGAGAGTTGACCGAATGGGCCGGGCAAGGCGTACTTTTGCTAAATGCAAGCCTGACGGTTAGGGAAGGATCGCCTAACTCTCATCAAAAAATGGGCTGGGAAACATTTACGAACGCCGTAATCAAAAAAATATCCGAAGAAAAAGAAGGTATTGTATTTATACTTTGGGGCAGCTTCGCGCAAGCTAAAAGCGAACTAATAGACGCTAATAAACATTTTATTATCAAGTCTCCTCACCCGTCGCCATTCTCTGCCGACAGGGGATTTTTCGGTTCAAAACCTTTTTCAAAAACAAATGAAATTTTATTTAAAGAAGGTAAAAAGCAGATTGATTGGCAGATCCATTAATTGATTTAAAACTTCCGCAATTGTTTAATCTAAAAAATTTTTGAGTTCTTTGGCCAAAAAACCAACGTAAGGTTCATTCATAATATCTCTGCGTGTTTGATGTGCTCCCGGAACTTCAAACGTTTTTATTTCATCTTCGATAAGGTTCTCCCAACCCAAATATGGGTCCTTAAATATTCCCGGAGATCGAAAAGTCACCATTGACCCCAGATATAGCTTAGGTTTGTATTTAAGTTGCAGCATAAAGAGCGAGTGATCAACAAATGCATTTGCTATTTTAGAAGGTACTTTTCGCTTAAACAAAATACAAGTTTTAAAGATCAATCCATTCAGCTGATATTTTAAATTAAAAAAAAGTTTTACTAAGTGGTAAACGGGCTTTTTTGCTTTGTGCACGCCCTTTTTAACAATTTTTTTTGAAACATACCCCACCTTTTCTTTAAAAGGCAATTTTGCTATATGGTTCAATTGAGAAGATGTTTTCACGAATATATTCTTTTGCGGAGTTACTATTTTAGCAGCCCGAAAAGTATTAAGATAAGTTGGGGATATCCCATTAAAATTAGCAAGCAATGCTATTTTCTGCCCCTCATTAGTCAATTGATGTGCCATTTCAAATGCGATCTGGGCCCCTAAACAATAGCCTGCAAGATAATAAGGGCCTTCCGGCTGAACTTTACGAATTTCGTTAATATAATCGTTAGCGATCTCCCTCATTTCGGTTGAAGGCATTTCCATACCATCTAATCCTTTTGCCTGCAGACCATAAAGCGGCTGCTCACTGCCCAAATGCATAGAGAGATTTACATAAAAAATCACGTTTCCCTGGCCAGCATGAATACAGAATAAAGGTGTCTTTGAGCCGTTTGGCTGGATTGAAATCAAACTTGAAGATAACACCGGGCCTTCAGACCACTCTTTTTGATCGTTGGCAATGAAAATCTCCTGCTGTGGCTTGCCAACATTCTGACCTGACGGCTTTTCTGATCTTTTAAATTGTAAAACCCCAACATTAAATCTTGATTTCTTTAAATTCCAAAAAGAATTCCCCTGTCGCAATCCTCCTATCTGAGTGCGTTCAGTCACGTCAGCTTTCATTTTTATTATTTATAATTGGTTATATAAATTTACAATGAATTAATCTTTTTAAAAAGAAATATTTTATTTTAATTAAAAAGAAACAAAAATATTACATTGGCTCGTAATGTCTTTTATCAAATCATTTATTAAATAAATTATGACAAGTGTTTTCGGAGTTGCCGTGGTTTATTAATTAACAACAAGGTAACGATAATTTTAAATAATAAAACACCAATTTTTGTTAAAAAATTACCACTTTGAGGAGTGTAAATTTTATTGTTTTATAGACGAAATAATTGAAAAACGCAAAGCGAGTTTGCTCTTGACTGGTCAAAAATCAATACTCCAGCGGCACGATGGGTTCCTTTTTACTGGTCGACATAATCATCATGGTTTGGAAGGTTTTAACCACGGTAATGCGGCTTATTTTTTCCATGATCAGTTGCTCATATGATTTAATATCCCGAACGTACACTTTCAACAGGAAATCGCATTGCCCGGTTACGTGATGACATTCGGTAACCTCTTTGATGTTCTGTATCTCATCCAAAAAGGTTTGAATGGTGTTTTTCTGATGAAAGTCGAGCGAGATCTGAATAAAAGTTTTTATACCTAACCCTAATTTTTCTTCATCAACCAGGGCATGGTAACTTTTAATGTATTCGGCATTTTCAAGTTTACGAACGCGCTCCAAAGTTGGTGCCGGCGAAAGCCCTATCTCATTTGACAACTGAAGGTTGGTTATCCTTCCGTTCTCTTGCAATATTTTCAGAATTTGCAGGTCTATCTTATCTAATTCAGCAGCCATGATATAGACAAATATATGAATTT
>CAZZUU010000300.1:0-5423 GCA_964657275.1 uncultured Mucilaginibacter sp.
CATTAGCGATCTTCTTAGTCCTGTTTTAAGCGCGATGGCCTTTATCCTTTCGTCGGCTGCATTTATTTTTACCGTATTTTTTCAATTAAAAGAACGTAAAAGAAATATCAGGCAAACATTAAGTTCAGTTTTAAGCGACGTTGCGCGGATAAACGTAGAGATATCTCGTCTCAAAAAAGACGAAAAACAGGCCACGCCTGAAACTACGGTGATCCGGAAAAATTATAATTCACAGCTTGGCGCGCTCGCATCAGGCGCGGATTACCTGATGAAGCAAAATGAAAAGCTGGTTACCGATGCCGATTGTGAGCTTATGGCACTAACGTATGACGACCTGGGGAACATAAAGCAAGCGGAGGAGTTTTGGATACAATCGGTAGAGCTTTCGCCAAATGCCACCCAATTACATATACATCAGCGCGATTATGCATCGTTTTTATTGAATAATAACCAAATGAAAAAAGGGAGGGCGCTTTTTGAAAAGTCCCTTAAGGTTGAAATGACCAATGCTGATGACGATCTGCGTTATCTTGCAGATACTTACCTGATATGGGCTAATCTTGAGAAAAACTTTAATAATATGGCAGAGTTCAACCGGTTGATAGCCGAAGCACAGGAACAATGCAAAAAAATAAAGCACAAAGAAAAGAAAATGGAAATGAGCCGTTTGATTGACAAATTTGTGCATATCGATTAGTTAACGATATTCTATTTATAATGTCAATTAAACATTTATTATTTAGATTTACCCCTGCTTTATAATAATAAGATTTATGAGATCAAAAGTCCTGCCGTTTATATTGTTGATTACAGTTTCTATTACCCTTAATGCCAACAGTCAAACTACAAATAAAACCCGCCCGCAACCAGTTATCGGCGAATTAACTACCAGCCCCAATGTGCATGACCCGGTAATGGCGAAAGAAGGCGATACCTACTATGTATATTACACCGGCAGCGGCTCATGGTCGTCGAAGGATATGCATATTTGGAAGCGTGAAAAGCCGGTTTTCGATGCCACCAATCAGCCAGCATGGCTCAAACCCGCAGGTTTTACCAGACCCGGTTACTGGGCACCCGACATTGAATTTTACCACGGGCAATGGTATTTGTATTATTCAACCTCGGCATTCGGTAAAAACACTTCCGCTATTGGCGTGGCTACGAATAAAACGCTTGATCCCTCCTCGCCCGATTATAAATGGATTGACCATGGAAAAATTGTGCAAACCTATCCCGGCAAAACCAACTGGAATGCCATCGATCCTAATATGGCCATAGATAAGCAAACCGGCGAACCCTGGCTGGTGTACGGCTCGTTCTGGAGCGGCATCCAGTTGGTAAAACTAAACAGCGACGGGTTCAGGCTGGCAAACCCCAATGATTCCTTAACACTTCATACCGTAGCAACAAGGGTAAAAGCCCCTTCCGGATCAAACCCTCCGTCGATAGGAAAACACCCTGCTGACGCAGGTGGAAATGCCATTGAGAGCCCTTTTATTTTCACTAAAGGGAAATACTACTACCTGTTTGTGTCTTATGATTACTGCTGCAGCGGCGTAAACAGCGACTATAAAATAGCTATTGGCCGGTCGAAAAAGATAACCGGCCCCTACCTCGACAAAAACGGCATCGACATGGCAAAAGGCGGCGGTTCTGTTTTAAAAGAAGGCGATAAAAAAGAGTTTTATGCACTCGGGCATAATGCGGCTTACACTTTTGATGGAGTTGATTATATAATCTATCACGGCTATTCAGTTGCTGAAAATGCGGCACCGAAATTAGTTATTGAAAAACTGAAATGGGTTAAGGGTTGGCCGGCAATTGGCGAGAGGATACTGCCGGTAGTAAAGTGATCAAATGTGGAAGTTATTTTTCGCGGTTAATTTATATTCCATAAATTTAAATGGATTAAAAAATTCCGCTTTATGAAAATCGCCATCCTCTCTCAATACAAAGCCTCCCTCAAAATGCTGTTGAACGTGATAGCAAAATGCCCGGATAGGTTATGGGAAAACCGTAGTTACGAAAACGCGTACTGGCGCATAGTTTATCATACCCTTTTTTTACCGCGTTATATTTATCAGAAAACGAAAGCAAATTCGTGGGCTGGGATAAGCATATTTTAAACTACAATACGTTGGGATCACTTACATATGATAACCAGTGTGTGGTAATCAGTACAGTTTATTCAAAAGACGAATTAGCGGCTTATGCAACAATGATAATTGACGGCCTTGAAACCATGGTAATTGAAAATTACGACCCGGAAAGTGGGTTTGCGTGGATAAAACTGAATAAATTCGAATTGCACCTTTATAACATCAGGCATATACAGCATCATACCGGGCAGCTTATTGAGCAGCTGCACCAAAACGGTATCAGTGGTATTAATTGGCTTGGCCGCGCCTGATTATTTTTATGCATTTTTATGCCAATCAAATACCAGCATGCTACGCCCCATTGACAATTATTTTTTACAGCATAATGCGCCGAATAAAAGCTGCCTTCAATTTTTACGGGAGTTTATTTTGAAACAGGATGCGGCCATAACCGAAGAATGGAAATACGGGATGCAGTTTTACTGTTACCGGGAAAAAATCTTTTGCTATTTGTGGACGCATAAAAAGCATCTTCTACCATACATTGGCATTGTAGAGGGTAAATTGATGGAGTACCCAGACCTGATCGTCGAAAAAAGATCGAGAATGAAGATATTACTGATAGACCCTAACCTGGACGTACCTGTGCAAAAAATACAACCCATCTTAGCAGAAGCGCTTCGCCTGTCTAAACTAAGACATGGTGTTATTTAGCGAACAAAATTTTTATACCGGTAACCTGTTTGATGCAGCGTGCAGGCTTTTTCTCATCCTGAATAATAATTCGGAACGGGCCATCCCCCACCCCTAAGGGTTTGCCGTCAACTTTTGTAGCCAGTATGATCTGCCGGTCGGTGAAATCTTTATCCAGCTCAGCTAAAGCAAAAACAACCTGGTAACCATCACTGGCTTCCACCAATACGTATTTGGTTAAGTTCTCCCCTCTCAGATCCTTACCCAAAGTAACACCCGCTTTTTGCAAAATAGTCGATAATATTACACCTGTATACGTATGATCCTTACCATCCCGGTCTTTCCGTATTACCGTCGTTTGTTCAAATAGCTGCAAATCCTCCAATTTGAGGTCGAGCGGCGTTAATACTTCGCCGCTAACTTTAACAGGTGCCTGTTTTGCGCCAGTTTGCGCTGTTACAAATGCCGGACTAATGATAAAACTTAACAGGCTGCAAATGATGATGGTGATGATGGCATGCTTTTTCATTTTGATGGATTGGATAATTTATAAGTCGAAGTGCTTGTTGGAAATTGCCCATAGTAAACCGGAACTGAGTTATAACCTGATATCCTGGCTGTTGCTTTTTAAAAATTCGTAAAATTTTTCGTGTAATTGATGAAACTGGCTAATGGCTTTCAACCCATGCTCGGTAACTATGGCATTTCCGCCACCCTTACCGCCTCGTTTTGAGATCACCACTGGCGAGTCGAAATTCCCGTTCATGTGGTGAATAAGGTCCCAGGCTTGCTTGTACGACATTTTCATTTGCAATGAAGCCTGCCGTATAGAACCCGACGCGATAATACGCTCAAGTAACTCAACACGGCCATGCCCTAAAACTTTGCCATCGGCTGTTTCCATCCATATCCTGCCGTTTAATTTGAATACTTTTTCGTCCATTGATCGTTCCTGTAATTATTTGGAAACGTAAATTTATGGAAAAAAGAATAGTCAGCCTTAAAGCAAGGAAAATGGTTAATCATTAACCTTCATAATATACGCTAAAACCTGCTGTTGCTCGTGAGCACTAAGCAAGTCGCCTTCATATTTGAGGTTTCCATTTACGTCAATGCTAAATCTTCCTAAATAATCAGGATTATTTTTATCAGGCAGATCATCATTTACTTCAGCAATTTCAAGCGGTTCTGTAAATAGTGCCGACTCCTCACCGAAAGCATCTTTATATAGCTCATAAACTCCGGTATCTTTTAAGTCACCTCCGTCTTTTTTTAAAACGGGTTCTATTATGATGTTTCTTTTACCGCCATCGGCTTTTTTAAGTAAAAGTTGAATAGGATTTATCATAACGTTTTTGTTATTGAAGACAGCGATATTCGCGGATTGTTTGTTTTTTTATTCCCATCCGGTAATAAGTTTATAAAAAAAAGAGCGTTCGATGACAACGTTTTAAGGTTTTTAAACGATATGAATCTATACGTGCTGAATGTCTGCAATTAAAAGATATTTTTACATCAAATTATATGACCAAATTTTTCCTTGTTATTTTACTTTTAGTTACGGCCGTCCCTGTATTTGCACAAAAGAAGTACACCATGAGTGGTATAGTAAAGGATGAAGCAACCGGCGAGCAGTTGATAGGCGCCACCGTTGTTATAAAAGAACTTCCGCAAAATGGTACTGCAACTAACAGTTATGGCTTTTACTCGCTTTCGGCACCTGATGGCAATTACACCTTATTATTTACTTATGTTGGCCACGAAACCCTCGCCCGGCAGGTTTCCTTACATCAAAATCAAACAATTGATGTAGGTTTAATATCAAAAAGTGAATTGCGGGAGGTGGTGATAAAAGCCGATAAACCTAATAACGACAATGTAGCCTCGCCTTTGATGGGCGAAGAAAAATTAAACATGGCACAAATAAATAATGTGCCGGTGCTGTTAGGCGAAAAAGACATTTTAAAAACTATTTCGCTGATACCGGGCGTAAAATCGGCAGGCGAAGGCAATACCGGGTTTTATGTTCGGGGTGGCGCTTCAGATCAAAACCTTATCTTGCTTGATGAAGCAACCGTTTATAATGCTTCACACCTGCTGGGGTTTTTTTCAACTTTTAATTCAGATGCTATAAAAGATGTTACCCTGCTCAAAGGCGGTATGCCGGCTGAGTACGGCGGCAGGCTTTCATCTGTACTTGATATTAAAATGAATGAGGGCAATAATAAAGATTACACCGTGCAGGGGGGACTGGGCCTCATCTCGTCGCGGATTAAATTGGAAGGGCCTATCGTTCAGGACAAAGGCTCATTTATGATAAGTGCACGCAGAACTTACATAGACCTTTTTTTAAAAGCTTCATCAGACTCAACAGTTAAAGGGAGCTCGTTATATTTTTATGATTTGAATGCAAAGGCTAATTATCATTTCGACGATAAAAATGCGATTTATATTTCCGGATATTTTGGTAAAGATGTAATTGGATTAAAAAACACCTTTGGTACCAACTGGGGTAATTCAACGGGCACCCTTCGGTTTAACCACTTATTTAATAGCAAGTTGTTTTCTAATACATCGCTCATTTTTAGCGATTACAGTTATGTCATCCAAAGCTTTGAAAGCCAGGAC
>CAZZUU010000301.1:0-5328 GCA_964657275.1 uncultured Mucilaginibacter sp.
AGGTTACAGACCGAACGCGTTGATCTGGATATTGTTAATTCTGCTAATACTATCAATACTGAGTATATAGAAGCATTGGCAAACTATAAAAGCAACTACACCGGCTGGGTGCTGCTTAAACAAAATGTTGACCTTGCTAAAGATGTGTATAGGGTAGTTAGCCTTCAATATCGCGAGGGTATAAAAACATACCTTGATGTTATTGTAGCACAATCAGATCTGCGCACTGCTGAACTTAATTATTATAATTCTCTTTTCCAGCTACTATCCAGCAAAATAGACCTGGAGAAATCATTGGGCATTCTTACCGTACAATAATTGAATATGAAAACAAAAAATATACTTTGGTTCGGATCTATGGCACTGCTAGCGTTGACTTCATGCACGAAGAAAACTAAAAAGAATACCGCCATACCGCCAACCCCTGTTAGCGTAGCCGAAGCAAAAATAGCCGAAGCCGTATACTATGATAAGTTCCAGGGCTCAGTTGTAGCTTTAAATTCTGTTGAATTGCGAAGCGAGGTCTCTGGCTTTATAACAGGCATATTTTTCAAGGAAGGCGATGTGGTTCCGAAGGGTAAAGCACTTTACGAAATAGACCGCCGTAAATATGAAGCCGCATACCAGCAGGCCGATGCGAATCTGCAGGCTGCAAATGCCAACCTGGTTAAAGCACAAAAGGATATTGACCGATATACTATGCTGCTTAAAAACGATGCCGTGGCGCGGCAAACCGTCGACCAGGCACAGGCCGCGTTTGAAACCAGCAAAAGCCAGGTAGCTGTTGCAAAGGCAGGAGTGCTGTCTGCAAAAACAGATCTTTCTTATTCCATAATTACAGCGCCGTTTACAGGGCGCATAGGTATTTCGCAAGTTAAATTGGGTGCACAGGTAACACCGGGAACGACGTTATTAAATACCATCTCGAGTGAACACCCGATCGGCGTGGATGTGGATGTAGATGAGTCGGATATCACCCGGTTTTACAACCTGCAAAAAAGAAGCATAGACTCTACATTCAAACTTACCCTGTCTGACGGCAGCATTTATAACAAGCCGGGTAAGGTTTTAGCTATAGACAGGGGAGTGGCCAACCAAACAGGAACTATTAAAGTAAGGGTGCAGTTTTCTAACGATGATGATTTACTAAAAGATGGGATGAGTTGCGTGTTAAATGTGTTGAACAGTGAATCGGGGCAGCGGGTACAAATTCCTTACAAGGCAATATCAGAGCAGATGGGTGAATTTTTTGTGTTTGTTTCACAAGATACCATCGCAAAACAGCACAAGGTAAAATTGGGCCCCCGGATAGGTACGGATGTGGTGGTGCTATCGGGTATTCAGCAGGGAGATAAAGTGATAACGGATGGCTTTCAGCGCCTGCGCGATGGCGGTAAAATAACGCTCGGCGGCCCTCAGCAGCAAGCACCAGGCAAAACAGCAAAATAATAAAATCTGCTGCATATTAATTAAATAATAATCGAAATTTCTCTAATCGCAGACGAATGATTGCAGATACTTTTATAAAAAGACCGGTTACGGCAATTGTAATTTCAATTGTAATTGTGGTAGTTGGTATTTTGGCTATAAATAGCTTATCCATAGGCCAATACCCCGAAATTACACCGCCAACTGTTCAAATAACGGGCACCTACAGCGGGGCCGACGCGTTAACGGTTGAACAAACTGTTGCCACGCCTATTGAAGTGCAGGTTAATGGTACGCCGGGTATGACCTACCTGCAGAGTAACAGCACCAGCAACGGCCAGATGACCATGACGGCCAATTTTGAGGTAGGAACAGACATTAATATAGCCGCGCTCGATGTACAAAACCGCGTAGGAATAGCAACGCCTGCGTTGCCCCAGGATGTACAGCGCCTTGGGCTTACCGTTCGTAAACGTAATCCAAGTATATTAATGCTGGTGGCCATGTATGCGCCGAAGGGCACACACGACGTTACCTTTATGGATAACTATACCAACGTTTTTATAAAAGATGCGCTTACGCGGACCAAAGGCGTAGGCGACGTTTTTACCCGTGCTGACGATTTTAGTATGCGGATTTGGCTTAAGCCGGATAAACTTGCCGCCCTCGGCATGACCGCCGCCGACGTTGTTGCCGCATTAAACGAACAAAACGCACAGGTAGCCGCCGGAACGGTAGGAGGTACACCGCAGGAAAAAGCACAGCCATTTGAATACACTGTACTGGTGCAGGGAAGATTATCGAAGCCTGAAGAATTTGCCGACGTAATTGTTAAAACGCCGCCGGGTGGTGGGGCAGTTGTGCATTTAAAGGATGTGGCCCGCGTTGAGCTGGGCAAATTTAACTACGCAGGTAATTCGTTTGTTGATGGTAAAAGGGCATCGTACCTGTTAATATACCAGGCACCCAATAGCAACGCCATTGAAACTGCTGATAACGTATACGCAACTATGGAAGAGCTTAAAAAGTCCTTCCCGGTTGATGTTGATTATGTGGTGCCTTTTGAGTCCATTACCGTAGTTAAAGTTTCATTGCATGAGGTTGTTGAAACATTAATTATTGCGCTGGTACTGGTTATCATCGTAGTGTTTTTGTTTTTGCAAAGCTGGCGAACTACCCTTATCCCGGTGCTTGCCATACCCGTATCTATTATAGGTACATTCATATTTTTTATACCCCTGCATTTTACCATCAACACATTAACCTTGTTCGGTTTTGTGCTGGCGATAGGTATTGTGGTTGATGACGCTATTGTGGTTGTGGAATCGGTACAGCATTATATGGATGAAAAGGGTATGTCGCCCAAAGACGCAACCATACATGCCATGAGGGATATATCGGCACCGGTTATCGCAATAGCGCTTATATTGGCTGCTGTATTTGTCCCGGTAGGCTTTATACCCGGTATAGTGGGCAGGCTTTACCAGCAATTTGCCATTACCATAGCTATATCGGTTTTAATATCGGCATTCGTAGCACTTTCATTAACGCCTGCGCTTTGTACGCTGATACTGCGCCCCCACAAACTTGATGACAAATCAAAAGGGTTGGATAAATTCTTTTTTAAATTTAACGAATGGTTTGGCCGTATTACAAACCGTTACCGGAACGGTGTCGATAAGAGTATTAAACATTCCAAGTTTATCATCGTTATTTTGGTGTGTATTATAGTAGGCGTTATCCTGTTGTTTAAAAACAAGCCAACCGGGTTTATCCCTTTAGAAGATGACGGGCGTATATATGTAACCTACGATTTGCCTGAAGCCTCATCTACCCAACGCACGGTTACTGTTTTGCACGAGATGATGAAAAGCATCGATAGCGTGCCTGGCATATTGCATTACGCAGCACTTGGCGGTTTAAATGCGGTTAGCTTTGCCAGTAAATCAAACAGCGCTACCATATTTGTGCAGCTTAAACCCTGGGATCAGCGTACAAGCAGCAGTGTTTCAATTGACTCTATTACAGCGCACCTGCAAAAGAAGCTGGCCCGTTTTAAAGAGGCAAGTGTGGTAGTAATTCAGCCGCCGGCTATACCTGGTTTGGGAAGTACAGGGGGATTTTCGTTTATATTGGAAGAGAAAGAAGCGGGCGGTGATATTAAAGTTTTTGAGAAGACCTTGAGAACTTTTCTAGGCGAAGTAAACAAGCGGCCCGAAATATCAAAGGCGTTCTCGTTTTTTACAGCTAGCACACCTGCTTACCAGTTAGCTATCGATCGGGAAAAAGCTAAACGGCTGGGTGTATCAATAAGTGATATCAACTCGGCGCTACAAACCTATATGGGTAGTACGTATGTTAATGATCTTACCCTTTACGGCCGCACATTTCACGTTGTAGCGCAGGCCGATACCAATTACAGAACTAATATTCAAAACATAGGCCAATACTTTGTACGCAGCAACACAGGTACTATGGTTCCGTTGAGTACGCTTACATCGTACAAGGTCATAGAAAATGCGCCGTTGATATCGCATTATAACCTGTTCCGGTCGGTTGAGATTGATGGTAGTTCTGCGCCCGGTTACAGTAGCGGTGATGCGCTTACCGCGTTAAAGGAAGTAGCGGCAAAAAGCCTGCCCAGCGGATTTGGCTATGAATTCTCCGGTCTGAGTCGTGAAGAACTATTATCAGGATCAAAAACGGTTTACATATTTATGCTTTCTATAGGCTTTGTCTTTCTTTTTCTTGCGGCATTGTATGAAAGCTGGTCGGTACCGTTTTCGGTGCTGTTGGCAGTTCCGCTGGGAGCATTCGGCGCAATCTTGTTTTTAACGTTTTTTCCGAAAGTAGCTAATAATATATATGCGCAAATTGGATTGATTACGCTCATAGGGCTCGCGGCTAAAAATGCCATCCTGATAGTTGAGTTTGCCAAGGAGCGCGTAGATAGGGGAATGGAGCTTGAAAAAGCAGTTTTGGAGGCAGTCAGGTTAAGGTTAAGGCCAATATTAATGACATCGCTCGCGTTTATTTTTGGTGTACTGCCGCTGGTATTTGCTACCGGTGCGGGCGCACAGGCCCGTAAAACTATCGGCCTTACAGTTTTCGGCGGGATGCTTACGGCGACGTCATTAGCTATATTTATCGTACCGGTGTTATTTTTTGTGATCACTAAATTTGCCTACGGGAAAGAGAAGCTGGCCGAATTAGAAAAAAGCTATAAACCCGACCCGGAAACCGATCCGGAATCATAAAAATTGGCCTGAAAGGCAACGTATTCATTAAAGTGATAGTAATTACAAGTAATTATTGTTTTACTAAATCACTTATAATGAAAACTGAATTAAAATTAATAGTCGTACTGTTTATTGTGGCAACTGTATGTTTTACAACCCGTGTAAAAGCGCAAACAACGCCCGAACACGCTTTGCGTTTTAATATCGGCCTCGAAACCTCGGTACCCACAGGCAGTGCAACCATCGGGTCGAACTTTAGCCTGGGCGGTACTGTTCGTTTTCAATACGGGATTACTAATAATTTTGCATTGACCATTACAGGTGGCGCGTACCACTTTTTCGCTAAAATAAACCCTAATGATCCGAGTGGAGGGAGATACGACAGCTATGGCGTAATTCCGCTCAAAGCAGGTATTAAAGAATTTTTTCTACCAAATATCTATGTAGGAGCAGAGGCAGGCGTTGCGATGGAATCATTAGATAACCAATTTTTCGGGCCAAAAAGGTTTCTGCTTTCTCCAGCCGTAGGTTATGGCAATAAGCATTTTGATGTTGGCCTGCATTACGAAAATTTTTCAGGTGGTGCCCAATATGGCCTGGTTGCTTTACGTTTAGCCTACGGGTTCGGGAAGTAGTTGTTTGAACCGGGATTAGTTGTATG
>CAZZUU010000302.1:0-5304 GCA_964657275.1 uncultured Mucilaginibacter sp.
GAAGACACTTCACAAATTTGATGATGTAATGCCCGATCTAATAACTGGGTTGGAGGTAGCCGACCGCAAAGTATTTATGGCGCGCACCGCCTATAAACTAAACGATGCGGTTTTAGGCACCAAGTTGTTGAATAATGTGGATGATTACCTTACCGACCAGCTCGATTTTAATTACGGCTTGTTAAAAAATAATTCCAACGAATTCAATACCCAGAATGTGCAATATGGCGTATCGTTTATAAATGAGATGTCAGGAATAGCTGATGATTTCCATCAAACAGCTTTAAGCAATAAATTAAAAGCACAACTAAAGGATTACGAAGGCAAGTTTGGGGCAGTTTTACAACGACAACAGCCGGCGCAATAAACACAGTCATTTTTGAAGACACAAAGGCCCATTTATTTGGGCCTTTGTGTTATAGTCCGCTGGGATGCGATCAAGGTGAATAAAAGGCAATGATGTTGACAAATAAAAACCACGGTTAGTAAAACAAAAGAAGAGAATTTATAATTTCGGCTTTATGAAGATAATTGCCATTGGCCGTAATTATGCAGAACACGCCAAAGAGCTGAATAACCCTGTACCCGGCGTGCCGGTTATATTTATGAAGCCCGATACCGCGCTATTAAAGGATAACAAGCCATTTTATCACCCTGAGTTTTCAAGTGACATTCATCACGAGATAGAGATTGTGCTGAAGGTTTGCAAGGAAGGCAAACACATCAGCGAAAAGTTTGCGGGCAATTATTTTGATGAAATTGCTTTAGGTGTCGACTTTACTGCGCGCGACATTCAGCAGCGGCATAAGGAAAAAGGCCTGCCCTGGGAACTGGCCAAAGCATTTGATAACTCGGCACCGGTAAGTGTTTTTTTACCAAAATCGCAGTTCCCCGATCTGCGTAACCTTAATTTTAAACTGGATGTTAACCAGCAAACCCGGCAAGCCGGGAATACGGGCAACATGCTCTTTTCCTTCGAAAATATTATTGCCTTTGTTTCGCAATACATCACTTTAAAAAAAGGCGATCTTATATTTACAGGCACACCGCAGGGTGTATCAAAAGTTGCCGTTGGCGACCGCCTGGAAGGCTATCTCGAAGATCAGAAACTGCTTGATTTTTACGTTAAATAAGCATGCAGAAAAAACACATTCTTATTATTTTGTTATTGGTTTTCGGCCATGCCGGCCTGTTCGCTCAAAACATTATTCAAAGCCGCCCGTATCCTCAAAACTATTTTCGCTACCCGCTGGATCTTCCGCCGATTACTGCGGGTACGTTTGGGGAATTAAGGCCAAATCACTTCCATTCAGGGTTGGATTTTAAAACAAATCAGCGCACCGGTTATCCCGTCCATGCTGTTTTTGACGGCTATGTTTCCCGTTTACGTGTGCAGTTTGGCGGCTTTGGCAATGCAGTTTACATTACCCACCCAAATGGCTATACCACAGTGTACGGCCATATCGAACGCTTTAGCCCCGAAATGGCCAAAATGGTACGCGATTACCAGTACCAGCAGCAAAGTTTTGAAGTTGATTTTAACCTAGCACCTTTTCAGCTCGAAGTTTGTAAGGACGATGTAATTGCATGGTCGGGTAATGCCGGCGCATCAGAAGGGCCGCACTTGCATTTCGAGATCAGGGATGCACAAACCCAGGAAACGATAAATCCTCAGTTGTTTGGTTTAACAATCCCGGATAAAATTCCGCCAACTATTACGGCTATAGGCCTTTATCAGTTGGACGGCAATCCCTTCAGCGAAAAAACGCCGCGCCGTTTCCTGGCTGTAATTGGCAAAGCAGGCAGCTATCGTTTAAAAACTCCCGGTATAATAAATGTAAGCGGTGCAGTAGGGTTCGGCATAAGCACGACCGACGTAACCAGCGTATCACCCAATCATAACGGTATTTATTCCGTTGAACTAAAATTAGACGGTAAAACGGTTTACACCTACGCCGTTGAACGTTTTGCGTTCGATCAGACACATGCCATTAACGCTTATATCGATTACCCGGAATTTTTAAGGTCGCACCGTTTTATACAAAAATGCTTCATTTTACCGGGTAGCAAAATATCGCTTTATCCGCAATCAATAAATCGTGGTATAATCAACTTTAATGACGATGCCCTGCACCAGTTAGATTATGTTGTGAAAGACGTAGCAGGAAACACATCATCGCTAAGTATAAAAGTAAAATCTACGGCTGCACAAAGCCAGGTCCCGGCAAATAAAGCGTCGGGTACATGGTTTCGTTACGATCAAAAAAATGAGTTTAGCAATGAAAAGGTTAAAGTGATCATACAACCGGGCAACTTGTACGATGACCTGGACTTTAACTATTCAACCCTGCCAAAAAGGCCGGGCACGTTCTCAGCCGTACATCGTATTCACAACCGGTTTACTCCCATTCATGATGCGTATGACATTTGGATAAAGCCCGATAGCACAATAGGCAAATATGCAGATAAAGCGGTGATTGAAAGTAGCGATGGCTTATGTGAAGGAGGCGATTACCAGGATGGTTATATAAAAGCACAGGCGCATTCTTTTGGCGATTTTTTTGTGCGGCTCGATACTGTTCCTCCGGTTATCATTCCACTAAATATTAAAAACGGCAGTATAATGGCCAAAGCCCGGGGAATATTTTTGAAAATAGGCGATAATTTATCCGGCATTAAAAGTTACTCGGGTAAAATTGACGGCAAATGGATTTTAATGGAGCGGGATTATAAAAGTAAAATTCTAAGTTATACCTTTAATAACGATATTGCACCAGGTAAACATAAGTTTGAGTTAGCTGTTAGTGATAACAAAAACAATATTGCTCACTTTACCGCTGAATTTAACAGATAATATGGCCATACTTACAGAGGGCGGCAAGGCCCCGGATTTTACAGCAAAGGATCAAAACGGAAAAGTTGTTTCCTTAGCTGACTTTAAAGGCAAAAAAGTTATCCTTTATTTTTATCCAAAAGACGATACACCGGGCTGTACTGCCGAGGCCTGTAGCTTCCGGGATAATTATCAGTCTATGTTGTCGAAAGGTTTTGAAGTAATTGGTATTAGTACCGACGATGAAAAATCGCATAAAAAGTTCGAAACCAAATACAGTCTGCCGTTTACGCTTATTTCTGATGTGGATAAAAGTATTGTGGAAGCCTATGGTGTTTGGGTCGAAAAAAACATGTATGGCAAAAAATATATGGGTACCGCACGCAAAACTTTCATTATTGATGCCGATGGCAACATAGAAAAAATAATTGAAAAGGTTGATACCCAAAATTCATCGCAGCAGGTGATGGATATTTTGAAATAGTGAGTAGTGAGTGGTTAGTGGGGGCGTTGTACTAATAGAATAAATAATATATTGATAGTTAAGGTGTTAGTTGGTTATGGGCGAAGGGTTAATCTCAAATCTCATGTCTAACATCTCAAATCTGAAAAAAGAATGCCATTAGAGGTTGACGACGCAGAGATATTAAGAAAGTTCCAGGACGAAAAAACCCGGAACGAGGCATTTAATATGCTGCTTAAAAAATATCAGCAAAAAATTTACTGGCATATACGTCGCATGGTTATCGATCATGATGATGCTGATGACCTGGTGCAGGATGTATTTATCAAGGTATGGAAAAATATAGCCGGTTTCAGAAATGATGCGCAACTATACACCTGGATGTACCGCATTGCTACTAACGAATGCATTACTTTTTTAAATAAGAAAAAGCAAAAGAACAACATTTCCCTTGATGAAATATCTTACGAATTAGCTGATTCTTTAGCCGATTCGACATATTTTAACGGAGACCAGGCGCAAAGAAAATTACAGGAAGCGATACTTACATTGCCTGATAAACAACGTATGGTGTTTAATATGAAGTATTACGACGACATGAAGTATGAAGAAATATCGCAGGTTGTAGGTACAAGCGTGGGTGCGCTGAAAGCGTCCTTCCACCTGGCGGTAAAAAAAATAGAGGCCTTTTTATTATCAAAAGATTAATTTAAATAAATTTAAACCTTTTAATGATTGTACCATCTATAGTAACTAAGAGATGATGAGCGATATGGAAAATAAAGATTGGATAAATGATTACATGTCACTTAAACAGATTAATACTAATAATCCGTTTACAGTGCCTGAAGGTTATTTTGATGACCTTGGCGACCGTATTGCGTCTTTCAAAAACTTAGATAAGTTAAAAAATAATAAGGTAACAGCAGGGTTTGAAGTTCCTGAAAACTATTTTAATGAGCTTGCCGGCAATATTCAAAGCAGGATAGCCATTGAAGGTGCGATTAATAATGAAGATGCAGGATTTGTTATCCCGCCTGATTATTTTCTCAGTCTGCCGGAACACATCAATAGCCGGATAATGGTAGAAGAGGCCTTAAACGGTTCCGCTGAACATTTAACCGTTCCGGTTGATTATTTCAACCAGTTAAATAAAAGTATTTTAAATAAAACCACTAATCGTAAAACAATTATTGTAAAACTGTTTGCTTCAACCGCATTTAAATATGCTACAGCGGCCTGTTTTGCCTTGCTTATTGGTGGTGGTATTTTGCTGAATCAATTGGGTAGCCCGGCTGATGCACATAAAAATTCGTTTTTACATAAGCAATTGTCAAACGTTCCGCTTAACGACATTGAGAGCTATTTGCAATTAAATGAGGATGCCGGTGATACACAGCAAAATGTGGCCACTGAAGGTGCGCCCGTTGACGATGGTAAATTAAAAGACGCCTTAAAAAATTATGCCGATAGTGTTCAATAATATACCCATATGAATAAGTTGATCAAACCTGTTTTAGGTATGTTATTACTCTTAGCTTTCACCTACAGCGGCTTTTCACAACGACGTATGCAAGTGCCCGTAAGGCGCGGTTACCCCATCAACAGGGCAGGACGGGCTGGTCCCGGAAAAAAGATTGAATTGGTAAAAGAGGCTTTCATAGGCCAGCAATTAAAACTTACTCCTGATCAATCCAAAGCGTTTTGGCCAATGTACAGGCAATATGTGCAGGAGCTTACTGCCATTCGTATACTTAAGCGGATGAACAATACCAATGCATCTGAGGACGGTACGGTTCAAATTGATAAAGAGTTGGCTTATGAAGCGCAACTGGTAGATGTACGAAAGCATTACCGCGACGAATTTCTAAAAATACTTCCTCCCGAAAAGGTGAGCGAACTCTATAAAAGCGAACGCGAGTTTAACGATGAGATGCTTAAACAACTCAGCGAAAGAAGCGTAAGAGCGGGAGATTAGTTAAGTCAAAATTCAAAAGTAAAAATTCAA
>CAZZUU010000303.1:0-5290 GCA_964657275.1 uncultured Mucilaginibacter sp.
TATGATTTTTATCCGATGAAGACCTGGCTTGCAGTCGCATTATCGATGTTAAAAAAATATCATATTGTTGGTTAAAAAAATATCAGCAATCGATTGCATTTTTAAAATTAATTTTTAGTTTTGTTTGTCCAATTGTAACATATAATTTACACGCACCAAATTATATGCTACTAAACCCATATTAATGAACGGAAATAAATACATATCCAATAAAAGTGTAGTTCAATTATGGAACGATTTTCGTTTGGGTAATGAAGATTCCTATACGTCATTAATGAAGATTTTTACAAACCCGATGTTCAGGTACGGAATAAGGTTTGTTGATAATGATGATTTTGTGAAGGATTGTATTCAGGATATTTTTTTTGAATTATGGAACCGAAGGGAAAAAATCCGGCAGGCCGAATCTGTAAAAGCTTATTTATTTAAAGCGCTACGGTTGAAGATATTCCGCGACAGGTCCAAGTGGGAGTCATGTGAATCTCTCGACGATAGTTATGAGTTTGCGATGGAATTTGATGCGGAAACCAACCTTATCCAGCAGGAGCTATCAGACGAGATATGTTTGAAACTTCATAGAATCCTCGAAAATCTGCCAAAGCGTCAAAAAGAAATTATGTATTTACGGTTTTATGAAGGCATGGACCAGGATAAAATTGCCGAAGTTATGGGGCTTAACAGGCAATCAGTTTATAATCTTTTACACGAATCTATTTTGCGCATGCGAAAATATTGGTTAAAAAGTCCGGTTTATTACTGCCTCTAATTGACAGCCATCTGGCCTAATTTCCTCCCGTTCCCTTCATATTTCAGCCATTATTGTCAAAAATTAAAAATAAATAAAATTTTTCCAGTAGGTTTTCAATGTTTTGGAATATATCCAGTATAGACCAATTTCTTTATACCTGAATACATGCTGGATAACAAATATTGCAAAATTGAGGATTTCCTGTTAGACGACTCCTTTGTAGAATGGATTTTAGGAAATTCAAGGGAACAGGATAGTTACTGGGAGAACTTTTTGGCCCGGCGCCCAGAGTGCGAAGAGAACCTGAAGCAGGCAAGCGCTATATTATTGTCGTTTAAGATAAAACCTGTAGAAGACCTTTCAGAACAACAAATCAACGAAATAGTAGCCAATGTAAAATCAAGATACCGCCAGGATACTACAGCAGTTATAACGATACCCCGGAAGAATCTTCTTACTATAAACTTGTTTCGTTACGCAGCAATACTTACAATATTCTTTTCGCTCGGCTGGTTTGGCTATAAGGTTTTTGAGCGAAAAACACACACTTCACCCCAGATTGCATCTTTACCAACTTATTACAAGGTTACCAATTCGGGCACTACACCCATGCTTGTAAAATTGCCTGATCACAGCTCAGTTGTTTTGAAGCAAAATGCGCAATTGCAGTACCCCAGCATATTTACGGGCAATAAACGTGAAGTAAACCTGATAGGTGAAGCTTTTTTTGAGGTGAGCAAAAATCCCAAAAAACCATTTTTTGTTTATTCAAATGAATTAACCGTTAGGGTAGTTGGAACCAGTTTTACAGTAAAAGCCGACAAGGGAGACCGCCAATATAAAATAATTGTAAGCACCGGAAAGGTAGAAGTAACTACCCATAATAAAATCAACTCTGCCAATAGCCGGCACTCCATTTTGTTAACACCTAATCAGCAGGCTGTGTTGTACCGTGATGATCTCCACCTCGAAAAAGATATTCTTAAAAAGCCTCTTTTATTATCAAAAGAGTCTACACAAATACATTTCAATTTTGTAAGCACGCCGTTCCCAAAAGTGATCTCTACAATTGAAGAAGCATATGGAGTAAGTATTCTTTATGACGAAAAAATTATGGCTAACTGTCAGTTAACAGCTTCGTTGGTTGATCAGCCGCTTGATGAGCGGTTGAGGCTCATTTGTAAAGCAGTTGAGGCTGAATACAAAATTATCGACGGGCATATTGTGATTGACGGGAAAGGATGTAATTAATTAACCAAACCAATTAACCAATTAATAAACCATTAAACTCAATGCGTATGTAAAAAAGATACCCAAAAAATCAATCGGCAGTGCTGTAACACTGCCGATGAAGTCGTTTTCTCCCTTAAATGCAGATTTCTAACGTCATAGCAACCGGGGAGACCTTTGTCGAATTTTTTATAAAATCCTACTTACCAAACCAAATTTATGAAAAAAAAACATTTATTCAATGCAATTATGCGCATAACGGTTATAAATATTGCTTTAGGCCTCACATTAATAGGCGGGGCTTTGGCAAAAACTACAAGTGCACAGGTACTCAATCGTAAGTTAACCTTAAATGCCAAGGATAAAGAAATAAGTAAAGTTTTAGCAACCATTGAAAGAGAAGCTAACATTACATTTATTTATAGTCCCGTATTAATACAAGCAAGTAACAAGGTTACTTTTTCTTTTAAAAATGAAACACTTTCAAACATACTTTCACAATTATTAGTACCGCAAAATATCAAGTATGAAGTGTCGGGCAATGCAATTGTTCTAAACAGGATCATTCATGCAGCAACTAAATCAGGCGATGCAGAAGTGGCTCAGACCGAAGGTCGGCAGGCAATTGGCGTTAACGGAACAGTCACCGACGAAGCCGGGCAAACACTGATTGGCGTTAGCGTAACCATAAAAGGAAGTACCACAGCAGTGAGTACCGACAATAATGGGAGTTACAAGATTAATGTACCGGATAATAACGCTGTGCTGGTGTTTCGTTATATTGGTTTCATTACGCAGGAACAACCGGTAAGTGGCCGTACCCAAATCAATGTCAAATTGCTTACGGATTCAAGGTCACTTAACGAAGTGGTAGTTGTTGGTTATGGATCTCAACGAAAAAGCACTATAACAGGTGCAATTTCATCTGTTGATGCTAAAACCATTAATGCACTGCCCGTTACAAGTGTTGATCAGGCGTTACAAGGCCGTGTAGCGGGCTTAAACGTTACCAATAACGGTTCCCCTGGAACTCCATCTATCGTAACCATCCGGGGTATCAGTTCTATCAGTTTTGCTTCCAATCCTTTATATGTAATAGACGGCTTCCCCACAGCTAACCTCGCAAACTTTGATATAAAAGATATCGAATCCGTTGAGGTGTTAAAGGATGCTTTTGCCGCTGGTATATATGGATCAAGGGCAACAAATGGTGTCATTTTGATTACCACGAAAAAAGGCAATAGGAATAATAAAGTACAGGTAAGCCTTGATTCCTATGTAGGTGGCCAAAGCCCTTCAAAAAAATTGTCTTTATTGAATACCAATCAATACGTACAATATGCGACGGCCCTTGATGGAGCGGGTAGCCTGCCTCCGCGTCTTTCACCTGCCAATTTTAATATGCCGGTTTACGCAGGTGCATCGCAAACCTACGCCCAAACAAACACCAACTGGCAGGATGCTTATTTTAGAAACAATGCATTGATTACAGCTAATAATGTGGCCTTAAGCGGTGGTAACGATGTTTCGCGTTTTCACACATCAGCCGGTTACTTTGATCAGGATGGTATTGCGGTTGGTTTAAGCTACAAGCGATACAATTACCGTATTAACTCGGATCATAAAATAAGTAAAGTTTTTACTTTTGGTGAAAACTTGTTTACTTCATCAAGTCTCCAGCACTATGATGCGACATTAGGACAGAACAGAACATATCTTACCAATGTGATAAGAATGCTTCCATACATTCCGCTTCACGATCCGACAAAAGCAGGGGGATACCAGGGCCCGATCAGCAGTTTTGACGGATCTGATCCTACGAACCCGGTTGAAGGGGCTTTAATAGGCTCCAATACCATAAATACCCTTAAAATTTTGGGAACTGCATATCTTGATGTTAATTTTACTTCATGGTTAAAGTTCACCTCTACTATTGGTATTGATTATACAAATGCGTATCAAAACAATTATACGCCTATTTATAACGACGGCGGTACACTTAGCGCTACTTCTTCATCAATTAATAACCAGCGCGGGTCTGCCACTACACAATTGTACACGCAGCAGTTAAGCTTTAACAAAACCTTTGGTTTGCATCACATTGCTGCTACTGCGGTTTACGAACAGCAAGGCAGCGTATTTGTAAATGAAACTTCGTCCGGAAATCAGGCTACCAACACGGTAGTTTCTCTTCAGGGCGCTTCAAATGTCGCTGCTAACAGTACGCGTGAAAGCAACTTATTGCAATCGTATGTAGCCCGGGTGAATTATGATTTTGCCGGCAAATATATATTAGGCGGCTCTATTCGTAGAGATGGTTCTTCTATATGGGCACCGGGTCATAAATACACTAATTTCCCCGCTGTATCTGCCGGTTGGAAAATTGACCAGGAAAGCTTTCTCAAAAACAATCCTTCAATATCTGAATTGAAGTTGCGGGCAAGCTACGGTTTAACGGGTATCCCTCTTGCAGCTTTAGGTAATTACCCTTACCTGTCTGCAGTTAATTCCAATGGAGCCTACTATCCGGTTGACAACGGCATACCGGGGGGAGGTAACGCATCCTATACAAACGGTCTTACAAATACCAATTTAACATGGGAAACAACCAAACAATTAAATATCGGGCTCGATTTAGGTTTGTTCAATAATAAAGTTACTTTGGTTTCGGAGTTTTTCAGAAGACAAACTGATAACCTGATCTTAGCTGTCCCAACCGCATATAGCGAAGGTTTTCAAGGAGCCGGCACACTTGCAAATGTTGGGTCGATGCGCAACACCGGTGCGGAATTTCAATTAGGGTATCATAAAAGAGATGGTGACTTTAAATGGGATGCAACCGGTTTGTTAAGCATTATCAGCAATAAAGTTTTAAAATTAAACACACCTACAGCTCAAATAGCTTCAGGAAATGACCCTGACTTTGGAGCGGGCGATCCATTTACCAATACCGTTGCAGGTCAAGCCGTTCAATACTTCTATGGTTGGGTTGCACAGGGTATAATTAAAACACCTGCTGAAGCCGCCGCGAGCGGACAAACCGGCGCAGCCCCCGGCGATATCAAATTTAAAGATATAAGCGGTCCGAATGGCGTACCAGATGGCAAAATAGATAACTATGATAAAACTAACATAGGAAGCTTTCTGCCGAAATTTACTTACTCATTAAATTATTCGGCAACTTATAAAAACTTCGACCTGGGGGTATTTTTCCAGGGAGTAGAAGGTAATAAAATCCTAAATGCCGAGAATATCATCTTACAAGGTATGCCCAGGCTTTTCAATGCCAGCACAGTTGTATTAGACGCATGG
>CAZZUU010000304.1:0-5288 GCA_964657275.1 uncultured Mucilaginibacter sp.
AGACAGGAAATCTCCCCAGCCAGGTTCATGTTTGTGTTTGGCTGACGGAAAAACACTGTCGAACGGGTTAGAAATATTGCCTTACAAAAATGAATTACTGGAAGATGCAAAAAATGCGCTGGTCAATCAGCGGTCATCCATTACGGCCTACCAGGGCTATACGGCTTTTGTAGAATGTGTTAAACCATTAATTTCACTGGCTATTCTGGGTGCCGGAAATGATGCTATTCCTTTAACAAGGATTGCGGCGGTTTTGGGATGGAATATCACCGTTGCCGACGGTCGGCCGAATTACGCTTCAGCGGAGCGCTTTCCGTCGGCAAACAAGATCATAGTTGCCAAGCCCGAACTGGTGTTAAACGGCGTGGAAATCAACGAGTGGACGGCTTTTGTGCTGATGACGCATAATTACAATTACGAGATAGCCTTTTTGAAAGCGCTTTTGCCATTGCAAACGTCGTATATCGGCATTTTGGGCCCCAGGAAAAAGCTCGAGCGGATGCTGGAGGAACTGGAGGAAACCGGCACTGCTATTACCCAAAGAAACCTGGATACTATACACGGGCCTGTCGGCCTGGATATCGGGTCGGAAACTGCTGAGGAGATTGCGCTATCGATCATTGCCGAAATAAAGGCGGTGTTTTCTGCCCGCAACGGGCATTCGCTGAAATATAAAAACAGCGTTATCCATAGCAGTTAATGGCGGGCCTTATCATCCTTGCGGCGGGCGAATCAAAAAGGTTAGGGCAGCCTAAACAGAACCTGGTATTTAAAGGGCAAACGCTCCTTCACCGCACTATTGAAACCGGGCAACAAGCGCAATGCAAACCCATCATTGTTGTGCTTGGCGCAAACGCTGACCTGATCACGCCCATAGCTAAAACACAAACCCTTTATAACAAAGATTGGCAAAAAGGGATGGCATCATCCATTACATTGGGTGTCGAAGAAATAAAAAAGAATCCATCAGTACAGCAGGTGATCATTATGCTTTGCGACCAGCCTTTTGCCGACGCCAAATTGCTCAACGCTTTGGTTGATAAACAGGCCGAAACTGGTAAGCCAATTGTGGCGTGTGCTTATAACGGTACTATAGGTGTTCCTGCGTTGTTTGAACGCTCGCTTTTTGGAGAGCTGCTACAATTACAGGGTAACGAAGGCGCAAAGAAAATCCTTTTGGCGCATCCAAATGATGTTGCTGTCATTCCATTTGAAAAGGGGAGTATTGATATTGATACGCCGGGGGATTTTGAAAAACTAGGTAGTTTAAAAGATTAAGCGGCCTGAAATAGTTGGCAGATTAATTTTAAAAGTTGTGAGTGGCCTTTATGAACCCCGCTGTCGGTAGAGTTTCTCTACGGATTACTTTGCCAGTAGTCTATGACTACACTAACAAAAGCCTTTGGAAATTAATTGAAGTTTATTGTAACGGAAGTTCTGAAACTCGCTCCGTTTAGATTATCACTTATGTAAAAGCCGATAACTTATCAGCTATCGGCCTTCCAATTTTGCTCCCCAGACTGGACGGAATTCGAACCATTTGCTAGAAGAACTGAAGGTTCTATGTACATTAGAGGTAGCCTAAACTTGGGGTTCGGTTTCCCTCGGGGCGTCGAGCTTTTTTGCAACCTCTTCTTGATATAACACTGCTAACAAATTCAAACCAACAATTAAACATTATTTTGAGAAGGAAATTCTTCCCGGTAGCTAGCGTGTCGTATTTCCAAGGCCCAAGGCTAGGGTTGCGATAGATGCAAGTGTTAAAAAGGTGGTTTTCATTGAGTACTGGAATTCACTGCAATCAAAGCACAGAGCGACATATTTAAACAAAAATTGTATATTTAACCTAACCCTAATAAACAATTGACTGCTTATGCCTAAATCCAAGCAAGCCGCAAGCGACCCTGCGCTTCAATCCGCATTACTCTTTATGCCTGATATAAGTGGCTTCACCGAATTTGTTAGTGTAACAGAAATCCAACATGCCCAAAGTATTATAGGAGAGCTGCTGGAGATAATTATAGATAGTAGTCAAATGAACCTGCAGGTTAGCGCGATTGAAGGAGATGCCATTCTTTTTTATCGCCTGGGTGAGGCCCCTGGTTTACACCAATTGCTGGAACAGGTGCAATTGATGTTCACAAGATTTCATCAGCAACTCAAACGTTACGATCATGAACGCATTTGTCCATGCGGTGCATGTACGTCCGCGAAACAGTTGCAGTTAAAATTCTTTGCGCATTATGGCGAAGTATCTGTCTACAATGTTAAGGAGCATCACCAGTTATTTGGTTAAGATGTAATCATCCTCCACCGTCTTTTGAAGAATAAGCTGAATAAAAAAGAATACGCTTTGGTAACCAATTCGATAGCTGAGCAAAATGATTCTTCAAACGGACATGCACTTTATAGCGAAGCTGCTTCTGCTATGGAACAATATGATGTAGGCGACATTCATTTTAAGGTAATTGATCTGGCAGATCTGTTTCAGCAGATAAAAGCTGAGGAACCAGAAGCTATTCATTTGTCTGATAAAGCGAAAATTTCTTTTACTGAAGAAAGGGTACTTGAGGCACCTTTAGAAAAAGTGTTTCTTTCTATTTTTGACCTTCCCCGAAGGACTAATTGGTTTGAAGGGGTAAAGGGAATAAATGTTCTTAAAAAACCAGGAGTTAATCGCATGGGAACTACTCATCAATGTATTGCTGCTACCGGCGGCAACCCAATTTTTGTAACAGAGCGGGGGGACGGAAATGAGAAAGAAATACGCTTTATTGAAATGGACCCCAAGGGTATGGGAGGCAGTAAATATTATTTACAAAAACAAGGCGAGAATCAAACGCTGCTTAAGTGGGATATGCTTGTAAACAAGAACTTTTTGATCAGCACAATGTTCGATTTGCTCATGAAAAGAAAAATGAAAAAATTACTGGCAAAATCGGTTGATAATTTACAGGAGTACTGCAATAAGACCAGTTTTAGCGCTCCGCCATAAGTCTAAAAATCAAAACTACATGATAAAAACTTTTTCGGAAGGTTTAAAATCGGCATCAGCAGATTGGGAAACCTTGCACAAGAATTATAGTCCGCTCCTGAATCTTGTTAAGGAACTCCTGGGAATTATTCCCAACTGCGACCCGATTCTGGAAATATGGTCGCCTGGCTTTCGTACGTATAATTTACTGGTGCCAAATATGTTTAACCTGCCCAACACACTTTTCGGCAGTAAATCATTCAAAGCATCAATGGGCCTTGCAATGTATGCTTCCAGCAAAGCAGCTTGCGCCTATTGTACAGCTCATACCTGTTCCTTTGCCTTGCGCAGAGGCGCGCGCCCGGAAGCAATAGCGGGTTTGCGTACAGAAAAAGAGCAAGCTATCGCGACAATGGCTGAAAAGCTGGCGCAGATACCTTCGTCATTATCGGCGACCGATGTTGAAGCTTTAGGGCAATATTTTTCTCCCTCAGAAACCGAATGGTTGGTTTATGCTATCAGTATGATGGGGTTTTTAAACAAGTTTATGAATGCGATGGGCATAGAACTGGAACAGGACGCCATCAACGATACCGCAGAACTATTGTCTGGAACTGGCTGGAAACCTGGAATACATGCTCATAAGGGCTTTACTGTTACGAAGCGGGGCGTTCCACAGAAGGATAACATACTCACTTACCTCCGGGTAATAAGGCAAGCTCCGGGTGCTGTTTTATGGGAGAAAAAATGGACAAAAGATGTTCCTTCTGAGTCCCATGCGGCAAGTGAATACCTAAAACAGCATACAGGTTATTCATTCCCTATTCTGAACCCTGTAAAAGAAAAGCGGGTAACGCGGACATTAACCGCTGTCTTAAGGGATAATTTAAATCAAGAGGTAACCGTAACGGGGCTAAAAATGAAAATGTACGCCGGTTATATTTTCAGCACCCAAGTGTGGAACGAAATGCTTGCATCGGAAATCAGGAATTTGTCTACCCATTGGGCTCCCGGGTTAAATGAAAAGTTCGCGCTCCTCGATGAAATTTCACAAATAGAAATTCCGATTGATAACGCCTCTTGTGAAAATACAATTGCTTCACTTCAGCAACAACTTTCGTTGACCCAGAAAGAGGCCGCCACAATTCTCCTGGCAATATCGGCATCATATAGCCCTGCTCAAAATAATGATGCAGTTACAGAAACAGTATTGAAATATATAGAACCCGCTGCCATAGTGGAAACTGTTGTGTGGCTGTCCGTTCTCCAGTTATTGAACAGGCTGAGCATTTATTATATGGTAGTAAAGGCGTATTAAACTTGCAAGAACATTTCTTCAGTTTTTAATTTTATGAAAAGTCTATCCGAAAAGCAGATGATAGAAATTAAAAAGCCCCGCAGACATGCGGGGCTTTGCTCCTGAGGCTGGGCTCGAACCAGCGACCCTCTGATTAACAGTCAGATGCTCTAACCAGCTGAGCTACTCAGGAGTGCGTTTTTGATTAGAGTGGTGCAAAAGTATGATTTTCAAGCTAATTTTAAAATGTTTGTTTAAATAAATTCAAATATTTTCAACTGTGTTATGCTATATATTTGTTTTTCAGGCCTTCCGCTAACTCGGGAAAGTTTTTAAGAGACCGATAATACTTTACTGATTTCATCCTCTTAATATGTGATTCTATTGCTAATGCTTGCTTGCGACTATTACACTTCATGGAATAATATAATGTCCAGGGGATGCCCGTTTTTGTATAGACAGTATCAAATGATCCCGAATTATGAAGGTCAATCCTGATATTTAAATCATCTGTTTGGCCTACATAATATTTCTTAAGTAGCATAGAATATAATATGTACACGCAATGCTCCATAAATATAAAATGATAAAAATATTGGCTTATTCGATCTCTAAATATTATTTATAGCGACCCTCTGATTAACAGTCAGATGCTCTAACCATCCCGATAGCTATCGGGAGAGCTACTCAGGAGTATTTTTGATTAGAGGGGTGCGAAAGTATAATTTCTGAGGTAATTTCACAATCTTTGCCGCAAAATATTTTAAAAAATAGCTGCATGAGTTTGTTAGTAATTGGTACTGTGGCGTTTGACGCTATTGAAACACCCTTTGGTAAAACGGATAAAATTGTTGGCGGCGCTGCCACCTATGCAAGTTTGGCCGCTGCCTACTTTTATGATAAGGTAAAAATAGTAGCCGTGGTGGGCGACGATTTTCCGCAAAGCGAAATCAAAGACCTTAATAATCACCATATTGATACGGAGGGCTTGCAAATAAAGCATGGCGAAAAGTCGTT
>CAZZUU010000305.1:0-5263 GCA_964657275.1 uncultured Mucilaginibacter sp.
TGTTTTACTGCCTACCGCCTTGAAAAGCCTGAACCCTTTTAGCCTTACTTTTTGTACCGACAGTACCCCATTGCCTTTTAACGAAGGATAAACCGGGCGCATATCGCTATTTAACCGGCCGCTCAGGTTATAGTCCAATGAAACCAGGCCTTCCGCATTTGCCGCCGACGATGCCATATCATGAAACAGCTTGATGTTTTTATAAGCCTTTTTCACATCAAACTCCTTTGCGGTGATATGGTAACTGAACAATGCCTTTTGCGGAGTGACACTGCTGTAAGTTGCATCCATTACTACCGGCGCGTCGATCAAATTAAACCCGGTTTGTTTTAAAATGATGCTGCCGTTGCTAATAGCCATCTGCCCTTTGGCATCTTTGATGTCCATGCCGTTATACAACACATGCTTCACATCAGCCGAAAAATTAAGGTCGAGGTTGCGCGGCACCATAATAACCCCTGATGGCGCAGTCCCGGATTTTCCGCTTTGCGTAGGCGAGGTATCGGCGAAAGCCATAAAATCATCAGCCACGATAAGGCCGCTGCCCATATTAAAATCGCCTTTGAGCATAGCGCCCGGTTTGGTAGCGTAATTTATTACGTTAGACAGCGCGCCGTTTAAATAAATAACCGAATTGCCGTAGGTAGCCTTAAAGGCATCAAACTGCATTTTATCCTGCTTAAAGCTAAAGGACCCGTTGTTGATGATAAATGGTTTCGGGAAAAGATCGGATGTCAGCGCCAATTCTTTAACCGTTAAGGTGCCGGAATTATTTAGCTTACCATAGTTGCCTGCGGTAGCATCACTTTGTTTCCCGCTGAGCGACAGGTTGGCTTTAACCAACCCGTTTACCTTATAATCTTTAACGGCAAATACCTGGTAAATTTTGCCTACATCTAAAGTTCCCGCTGCCGATACATTATAATGCAGGTTATTAAAGTTTTTTAAGTCGGCTTTTACCGTGAAGGGGTTGCCTTCAAACATAAAAGATACAGGGTTTAGTTGCACCCGTAGCCCCGCAAGGGATGGCGAGCTATTGCTAATAGTGGTGTTAACCTGTATATTTTGAATGGGGTGCGGATAATATTTGGTTTGTATCGACCCGTTTTGAAGGGTGATGGCAGCTTTCGTTACCGGGAATTGTCGTTTAGCCAGCACATATTTGCCTTTGGTTTGCACATTTGCAACCAGGTTGCCCGATAGCAGCAAGCCATCTACCGGGTAAAACTTTTTAACGTCTGCCAGGTTAAAATTCACCTGCAGCCCCGCATCAACCGGGAAGCCCGGCTCCGCGCTCAATTTAAAAAATCCCTTGATAGAATTATTCAGTGCGGATGCTTTAAGGTTGGAGATCTCGAAGCTGGTGTGTTTATAATCATTATCGGGGCAACCCGCATTCATGCTAAAACCTATGCCCGACAATGCCTCCGGTAATGAAGCATATTTAAAATAACCGTCTGTAAATGTTGATTGCAGGCTAAATTTGGGGATACTGGTAATAATGGTATCCACTTTTCTGACGCCGCTATGCTTTACAGCGGTTGCGTATTTGCCGTTTGCCAGCAGGTGCAATGAATAACGGCCCTTTAGTTTATAGGGTTTTAACCCGAATGCATTACTCCACTTTTCAAGGTCTATTTCGGTATTTACCTTGGCATATATATTGGGTTGTTTAGCGCCCTTTACCCTTATTACCGAATTCAGATAATCCTTCCCCATATTAAAATACAACGAGTCGAGGTTAACCTGTACGCTATCCGGATCGAGGCCCGGAGCCCGTGTTTCAAAATTCATATACAGGTTTTGGATCGGTACTGGCGATCTTTCGTTTTTTATATACCCGTTTCGCACCTTAATTTTCATACTCAAATCCGGCAGTGTGCTATCGGCAGCGATGTACCTGCCTGCTAAACGTAACTGCAAATCGCCGGTGCCCTTAACTTCCGTTTTTTCGAGCCATTTGATGTAGGCCTGCGGTAATGCCGTGATAATATCATGCAGGTTAGTTTCGTGCGAATCCAGCTTAAAGTCCATATCATAGCCGTTTTTCAAAAACGAAAACCGGCCCGTAAACTGAACGGGGAGGCTGTTGATCAGTAAATTGTTTTTTTGGAAAATGAAGGCAAACGATTTGGTATTTACTTTGGTGATAAGATCAGCATTGAGCTTTTTAGAAACCAGGTACGATTGATTATTATAAGAAAAATCTACCGATTCCATTTCGGTATGGGTCGATAAATCAAACACGTCCTTACTTAAATCGCCTTTGCCGTTGTAATTAAATCCCCTTGCTATAAATTGCATCGGCATCGAGCGGTCGTTATAAACCAAACGGCTATCATCAATTAATATCTGGTTTATACCCAGCGACGCGCTGGCGGTATCCGCAGGGCTTTTTTTATCTTTCGATTTGTAGACGTTATAGTTTACATTTCCGGCCGTATCCGCTTGAATATTGATCAGCGCCTGGCTCAGGTATATTTTATTGATGGATATCTTCTTTTGAAAAACAGAAGTAAGGTCGAGCCCGAATGAAAGCTCTTTCGCCGCGATAAGCGTATCATTTGCAAACGGTGCGCTGCCTTTTAACGAAACATCATAAAGCGTAAGCGTAAGCGATGGAAAGCGTTTAAAAAAAGATAACCGTGTTTTTGAAAAATCGAGCTTACCGTTGATGCTGCCGTTGGCCCATTGCTTTATTTTATCGCTTACGGTTTGCGGAAATAAATAAGGCAAGGTAAACAGGAGTAAAAACAATGCTGCGATAGTAATGGCACCTATTTTAAGGGTTTTCAGCAGCTTTTTTTTGATGGATGAAGGCATGGGTATTACAGTTGACCGGCAAAAACGGGTAATATGATTACCCAAATCTAATCAGAAAAGTGTTATAACAGCTAAAATTAATTAAACATAGTTTATCTGAGACCACTGTCTACGGATTGGGTGCAAATCAAATTGTCGGCATTTCACCAAGCGTTCCTAACGAACGCTCATCACTGGTATAATTTCTTAGCTAACAACCATACGTCCCGAAAGGGACGAGGATTGCAAAAAAGCGTCCTTACAGGACGCCTGGTTGGTAGAAAAATATCCAAAGCCATTTTCACGTTCGATAGGAACGTTTGATTTCGAAGCGACAATTTTGTTTGCGACCTACAGCATCATAACGATGCTGTTACAAATGTTATTAGTAGTACAAAACAGCTTTCCGGGGCATAATATAAAAACGCATGTTTCGTTTCAATCCCAGTTACTCTAAATCAGCAACGGGGGCATTATGAGGGTGTCCCTGTTGCTTCCTAATTTAAAATATAGCGTTAAAACCGATAAAATAATTACGTAACGGTGCGGCGTTGAAATACCGGCTTCCAACAGCATTCAGGTCATCCCCCAGGCTGTATTTTTCATTCAGCAGGTTATCCACTCCTGCATAAATCTCAAATTTTGTTTTCCGGCTAAGTTTATGCTGCCAGCCTGCTTTTGCCTGTACCAGGTTATAATGTGGAGCGAAAGCGGTGTTGGCGTCATTCAGCGGCAGCCCGGCAGTATAGTTGTGTTCAACAAAAAGATACAGGTACTCTGGAAATTTTATCTGAACACTGGTAACAAATACCTGCCCCGGCACGCCGGTTAGTTGGTTGCCGGCATAACTGCCGCTTGCATCGCGGTAGTTACCCGCAAAGGTAAATTTATCCAGGGTTATGGATTCATTTAACTGCAAGCCGCGAATGAAATCTGAATTGTTCTGACGGATGATCCACGCAGTGAAATAAAGTTCAAGCCCCGGCTGGTTGGTGCCGCCTGCGTTAATGTAATACTCCGTTTCGTCGGGATTAAGGCGTTCCACAATGGCATTTTGTAAATGATAATAAAACACCGAAGCATCAAGATATACCGTTTCATCCTGGTTCCGTAACCGGAAACCCGTTTCATAATTCCAGCCCGATTCTGCCTGCAGATTGGTGTTGATGATATTATCTGTGGGCCTTATTTCGGCAGTAGTAGGGGTCGAATAACCGCGGCTTATCGAGGCCCGCCATATAAAGTCGGTTGTAACCTGGTATGATGCCGCTACCCTTGGCATCAATTGCGGGGTGAAATAGCGATTGGTATACGCAGCCTCATCATTTGGATATACATTCCTGAATTTATAATCATAAAAATTCAGGCTTAATGCCGCCTCTACATGGAACCTATTGATGTCAGCGGCATAGCGGGTAAAGAAAAAATGCTGGTTAGTGTTGATCTTATCTAATGTTTGTGCGGTATCCCTCACGCCAAGCCTGTTGCCGTAATTATTGATATCCGCATCAGTTTGCTGCCATTCAACGCCCAGGTTTACTTTCCAGTCATAATGCTTAAGCTTTTCCCCTGTCAGTTCAAAATACGAACGGAGTCCATAAGTACCTTCGTAACGTTGCTCATAATTAGTGATAAATGGATTTTTAAAATCCACATAAGTTCCAAAAACTGAAGTAACGTTGCGCAAATGATCGGTTATATGCCACTCGTTTACTGCACCGACAAGCAGCATTTTTTGATATATTCCTGCTTTTTGCTGTATGGATCCCGGCACAAACTTGGTGGGCAGCCTGGCGAATTGCGGGGTTGCATTGTACTGACTTTGGGTTAACCCCCCGGGCGTTTCGTAACCCAGGTCAGAGTAAAAGCCTAATATGCGCAGTTCATCTTTTTTGCTGACTTTCCACTTATTTACAGCCTGTATAAACTGGCGCTGCATGTAGCTGTGCTGACGGTAACCGGCGTAACTTTCATAGCCCTGGTTTATATTCAGCTGGTAGTTGCCTAAACTGCTTTGCAGTGCGCTATTTTCATGCAAAAGTCCATACGAACCGCCGTTTAAGCCGACAGAAACAAAATCACTGTCGGCATTCCGGTTAACAGGGCTAAGCAAAACCACGCCGCCGGAGTTGGCGCCGAATAAACTACCATCGGGCCCTTTTAATATTTCTATATTATGGATGCTGTTAATATCGATCGCATTCAGATAGGTATTGCCTCCCGCATCGGTAAGTGGGATGTCGTCATAATAGATCTTTACGTCACGAACGCCGAAAGGAGAACGCAATAGGCTTCCCCTTATGGACAAGCGATAGCTGCCCGGCGAACGCTCTTCTGTTCGTACCCCCGGTACTGTATTTAATACAGAAACAAATGAATTGCTGGGTTGTAAATTAAGCTGTGCCTGGTTTATCACACTTACCGAGGCCGGCACGCCAAGTACCGGCTGCTCAGAAAGATA
>CAZZUU010000306.1:0-5255 GCA_964657275.1 uncultured Mucilaginibacter sp.
CCTGCGAAAGCTAACGAGTAAAGTATCGAATACCCATATCGATGAATTTAACTTTATCGAATCGGCCGGCGCATGGTCGCCTGATAGTAAACGATTTGCATTCAGTGTATTTAACAAAGGCCGAAACCGGATGCTGGTGGTGGATATTGCAAACGGTAGTATTTTAAATGATGTTGCGATGGGCAAGGTGGAGCAATTCAGCAACTTATCCTGGTCGCCGGATGGAAAAAGCATTGTTTTCCAGGGTTTAGCTGATGGACAGGGAGATTTATACCTATATGACTTCGACACCAAACAGGTTAAGCAGTTAACAAACGATAAATACACCGATTACCAACCTTCTTTTTCAAGGGACGGCAAAAAAATCGTATTTGCGAGTGACCGCACCACTTACGATCAATCATTATCACAAGCCATAACTTTTAACCTGGCTGAATTGGACCTCGCCACATTAAAAGTAACAGACATTAAACTTTTTAATGGTGCCAACAACTTAAATCCGCAATATTCGTCGGACGGGTCCCAAATTTATTTCCTCTCTAACCGTGATGGTTTCCGCAATATGTATCGTTACACCCCAGCTACGGGAAAAGTGGAGCAAATGACGGACTTGTTTACCGGCGTTTGCGGTATAACTGAGTACTCCCCTGCTTTAAGTATTTCGGCTAATAACGACATCGTGTACTCTTATTATCGTGCTCAAAAATATTCGCTGTATAATGCAAAAGCTTCTGATTTTACGGCAAAACCGGCTGATGGGCAAAACGTTAATTTCGATGCCGGGGTGCTGCCCCCTTCACGTTCGGTTGGTGTTGACCTCATCAATTCAAACCTTAATAATTACCTCGCATATCCGCGCCTGCCTGTTGATTCTATAAAAGCTCAGCCTTATAAACCGATGTTCAAACTGGATTATCTGGCCAGCAGCGGGGTTGGTGCTTCTGTAAGTAATTTTTTTGGCGTAGGTGTATCAAGTGGTGTACAAGGCGTTTTTAGCGATATTTTGGGGCGTAATCAAATCTACGCCGGTTTGGCCGTGAACGGCGCGGTTTATGATTTTGGAGGCCAGTTTACTTATATTAAACAAACGGGGCGATGGAATTTTGGCGTGAGTGTTTCACACATCCCGTTTCAAACGGCAACCTATAGTAGTGAAGCAACTACTTATAAAGTGAACAGCACCACTACTGTACCCGCTATCGCTCAGAATTTTAATCTGATCCGAATTTTCCAGGACCAGGTGTCTGTTTTTACGTCCTACCCCATTACAAAAAAAACGCGGGTTGAATTTGGCACCGGCGGCGCTCATTATTATTACAGGGTTGATCAATACAGCACTATCTACGACTCATCGGGCAATCAGCTCAATTATCAGCACAACCATATACCCAATTCAACTTTTAATGCCGATCCGGCTAATGATGGTGTAACGTTAACGCCGTTTTATATTTTCAACGTAAATACGGCGCTGGTAGGAGATAATTCGTTTTTTGGCGTTGCTTCCCCGCTCAACGGTTATAGATATCGCCTGCAGGCTGAATATGATTTTGGCACGTATCAATTTTTTGCGCCCACGATTGATCTGCGCGGCTACTTACGCGTGGCACCCGTCACATTCGCTGCCCGTTTTTATGGCTATGGCCGATTCGGGAATACGGGTAATATTTATGAAAACTACGTAGGCTATCCGTTTTTCATACGGGGTTATGAGGCTCAAACTTTTTATGGAAGTAACAGCAAAACACCAACAAACGGATTTACCATAGATCAATTATCAGGAAACCGCATCGCAGTGGCCAATTTCGAAGTACGTTTGCCGTTGACCGGACCCGAACGGCTTTCACAATTTAAATCGAAGTTTTTGTTTACCGAGCTTAACGCCTTCTTTGATGCCGGTTTAGCGTGGAATGCAGGAAACCAGATCAAATTTCAATCCGGACCAGATCTTATAGGTTATACGCCTGCTTTGGATTCAAACGGACAGCCCGTTTTATCAAATGGTAAGCCGGTACTTCAGCCCGTTTATAATCAAAACCAGCGTGTACCGGCGTTAAGTGCGGGTATTTCAATAAGGGTGAATGTTTTCGGTTATTTTGTTTTAGAGCCCTATCTGGCCGTGCCGTTTAACCGTACGGATATCACTAAACCTGTATTTGGCTTAGGATTTACGCCAGGATGGTAACAACGGGAGTCGCGATTAACCGATTTTAGAATTATTTTTTACTTTGAGTTAAAAGTTTTTATAGTAGTTTTGCGCCCATGAAGAAATGGGCGCTTTCCATTTTGCTGGTTTTGAACACATTTTTTGTGTTTGCCCAGCAAACCGTTACCAGCAATATTGTCATAGATTCTGTAAAGGCAAAGTGGGGTAAAGTGAAAATTGTGGATGGCACAGCGATGATATCATCAAATGATGTTATCGAAAACATAACTTTGTCAAAGGAATATTCTGTACTGGTTAGTGCAATAGAAGATGCGGGATTAACGGAAACTTTTAAAAGCAAGGGGCCGATTACCGTTTTTGCCCCCACTAACCTGGCATTTGAAAAACTACCCGCCGGCGAATTGGATAGCCTTTTACAACCAAAACATAAGTATGATTTGAGTTACCTGCTCACCTCTCATGCGATTGTAGGAAGAATTACGGCGAGGGATATTGCCCGAAAAATAAATTCAAATAACGGCCAGGCTACATTTACAACCCTTGCAGGCAGCAAACTTACAGCCAAAATTGATGAGAACCGTAATATAGTTTTGATTGATGAAAATGGCGGTGAAAGCATAATCAGTAAGTTTGATATCCAGCAAAGCAATGGTATGCTTCATATTGTGAATGCGGTATTGGTACCAAAACCACGAGCTATTTAGTATAACAATCTACCTTCGCATGACAATCCTGCATGCAGATTATTACGTAATTTAGTTGCAGTCATAAAAAACCGCTGCATAGCTTATCTTATTATAATTTAAAACTTATTAAAAATGAAGAAATCAATTTTAACAGTGATTTTGCTGAGTGTTGTTATGGCATTTGGCTGCCAGGAAGGGATCGGTCAAACAAAAAAATATGATCCAAAACGCAAAAAGAGCAAGACACCAGCTGAGTGGAAAAAAATTCTTACGCCAAACCAATATTATATCATGGTTGAAAGCGGAACCGAATCGCCGTTTCATAATGAATATGACGACAATCACCAAAAGGGAGTTTACGTAAGTGCCGCAACAGGTGATGTATTATTTACCTCGGATGATAAATTTGACAGCGGCACGGGTTGGCCAAGTTTTGTCAAACCCGTTGATCCTAAAAAAATAGAGATCGTTACCGACAATAGCTTCGGCATGGAGCGCGACGAAGTAATTGAACGCAGCACTGGCCTGCACCTTGGCCACGTATTTGACGATGGCCCTGTTGACAGGGGCGGCAAAAGATACTGTATGAATTCAGGCGCTTTAAAATTTATTAAAAAGTAACGGCCTTTCTTAAAGAGCTGATTGACGGGCGAAGCTGCGGCCTCACCCTTATTCCGCTTTCATAATTTAAACCAATGGTCAGATCTACCCAATCCGGGTTAACAGGTCTGATCATTTTTTCTTTTTGGGGCCTGGTATAAGTGCTTACTGTTTTAAACCGTTCCATGGCCTGATCCTCGGTATTTATCTCTTCAAAATAAACCAAACGGTTAAGCTGTTGCGCGCTGTCGAAAAACAATGTTGGCATCTGGCGGTAGAAATCTAAAGTTTTCAACAGGTCAGAACATAGGCCTACGTGCAAATTATTGCGGTTTCTGTCGGTGATGATATAGATGAAACGTTTCATATTGATAAATAAAATTTGCTGGTTAAAAAATAATTACTAATTTTATGAGCATAAAAATACTAATAATTTTAGCAATTCCAAATTTTATGTCAAAAATTCCATCAAATATTAAATTTCTTCGCAAAAAGAAGGGGCTTACACAACAGCAATTCGCCGATCAGATCGGCATAAAAAGGTCGCTTGTAGGCGCTTACGAAGAAGAAAGGGCTGATCCGAAATATGATCTGCTAAAAAAAATAGCATTATTTTTTGATGTCTCTATTGATGACTTTATTAATGAAACCATCAATGAAAAATGGTCGCCAAAGCCCAAAGGTGATCCAGGCAACCTGCGTATCTTAAGTATTTCTGTTGATAAGGACGATAATGAGAACATTGAACTGGTTCCATTAAAAGCCAGCGCAGGTTATTTGAACGGTTACGCCGATCCGGAATATGTGGCGGAGCTGCCAAAGTTTTATTTGCCAATGTTTAAACAGGGTACACACAGGGCCTTCGAGATTAAAGGCGATTCTATGCTGCCGTTAGTAACAGGTACCATTATAATAGGCGAATACATGGAAAATTGGGCTGATGTAAAAACCGCTGAAACTTATGTGGTGATATCAAAAAGCGACGGTATAGTTTACAAGCGTGCCGGCAATAAATTTAAAGACAACAAAAAATTAAAGCTGGTTTCTGATAACCCGGTATATGAACCATATGAAATAAACGGAGATGATGTATTAGAAATATGGAAGGCAAAAGCATACATCTCAACACATTTCCCGTTACCCACTCCCGAGCCTACCCTCGAAAGCTTAACCAGCATGATGGCGCAAATGCAGCGGTCTATTTCTGATTTGAAGAATTAATTTATCGGTTCATTAGTTCATTGGTACATAGTTCGCCAAATTGGATAGTGCGTAGCTACATCCACGATAGACTATGCTAACGAACACGCAAGACCAATGAACTAATGAACGCTTAAAGAAAAGCAACAATTAAGTTACATCCTCGTTATTAAACCATTAGGCTTTATCTTTATCAAAACTTAAAAAAATCGAGAAACCATGAAAAAAATTTTGTTAATGTGCTGCTTTGTATTGGGAATTGCAGCAGCAGGCCACGCACAGGGCCAAAGAAGAACCCCTGAAGAAAGAGCTAAACAATTGCAAACGCAACTGAGTCTTACCGACGATCAGACAGCCAAGATCACCGTAATATACACCGCCATGAATGTAAAAATGGACAGCGTGCGTAATGCGGGTGGCGACAGATCAGCATTTATGCCGATTATGATGTCGACAAATGATAAGGTCAAAGCAATTTTAACTCCTGATCAGGCAACAGCTTATCAAAAAATTATGGACGAAAGACGCGCCCGCATGCAGCAAGGTGGCGGTGGCGGTGGAAAATAATCCCATTCTAAAACCATTTTTTAAAGAAAGCGCTTCAT
>CAZZUU010000307.1:0-5229 GCA_964657275.1 uncultured Mucilaginibacter sp.
GTTGACTTGTGAGTAGTTGAATGACCACTCACCACTTACTATTCACCACTCACTCCTTTGCCCCGCTACGTTCCTTCCACATCTGGCTGAAAGATTTATCAGCTACTTTCGGCATCTGCCGGAAATGGCCCCATGTTTTTTTGAAAAAGGTTTTAAGCAGGAAGTTTTTTGTTTTACCGCTAAAATAATCGGTAAGGGCACGACTTAACATGCCTTTTTTCCAGATGGCCCAGCCCCAGTTTTCTTTTTGCGTCACTATTTGTTCGTTTACCGCATCACGTCGGTTTAACAACAGCATTTTGTGGATATCGATCTTAACCGGGCAAACTTCGGTACACTTTCCGCACAAGCTGGAAGCATAGCTCAAATGTTTAAACTCGGCCATCCCGCTCATGTGTGGGGTAATGATGGACCCAATTGGGCCGCTGTAAGTAGTATCGTAGGTATGGCCGCCTATATTCTTATACACCGGGCAGGCATTTAAACACGCACCGCAGCGGATGCAATATAACGCCTGGCGCTGGTCTTTTTGTGCGAGCAGGTTGGTACGGCCATTATCCAGCAATACCACATACATTTCCTCCGGGCCGTCGGTTTCGTTTGCTTGTCGCGGACCGCTTAAAATGGTGTTATAAACCGTTAAATTCTGACCGGTACCATGGGTAGACAGCATCGGCCAAAACAGGTCAAGGTCAGCCATCGAAGGGATAATCTTCTCGATACCCACCACCGCGATATGTATTTTTGGGAACGACGTGCTTAATCGCGCGTTTCCTTCGTTTTCGCTTATCGCGATGCTGCCCGTATCGGCAATTAAAAAGTTTGCCCCGGTTATGCCTGCATCTGCCTGTACATATTTTTCCCGGAGCAGCTCGCGGGCCTTTTGGGTGAGTTGTTCTGGTGTTGCGTCTATCGGTGTGCCGAAACGTTCATTAAATAATTTGGCGATGTCTTCTTTTGACAGATGCATTGCCGGGGTAACAATATGATAGGGTTTTTGCCCAAGCAACTGCACAATATATTCGCCAAGATCTGTTTCTAACGATTCGATATGGTTTTCTTCCAAAAATTCATTCAGCTGAATTTCCTCTGTAACCATCGACTTTGATTTTACTACAGTTTTAACCCCTGCTTTTTTTAAGATGTTTAGTATTTCGCGATTGGCCTCTTCAGCATCGTTGGCCCATATTACCTTGCCCCCGCGTTTTTGAAAATTGGCCTCAAATTCAGGTAAAACCTTGTCGAGGTTTTCCATCATCTTCCATTTAATGGCATGTAATTTTCGCTTCGTGTTCTCGAGGTTAATTATTTTTGACAAACCCCTGTCAACAGCAGCATCATATTTACCAATATTGTAATTGATAATGCGTCGATGGCTCATATCAAAAGCCTTTTCCTCCGACGTAACCAAGAATCCTTCTTCTGTAGTTTGCATGTTAATAGAATCTAATTATGCAGATGGTTTAAATATCAGGGTTATCAACCGTCTAATTCCCAAAAACATAAAAGTTAAAGCCAGCCATAATACGATATAATAAATGACAGATAAGTAGTTTTCTCCACCTGAGAATCCGATGCCAAAAGGTATAACATGAAACATAAAGCAAAGCTGTTGCAATGCTCCTCCAAAATATTCACCGGAGCCTATGACTGCTGTCAGAATGATAAAGGCTAGTGAAAGTACCGCAGGAAACATTAGCTCTTTTATCAGTTTCATAAACCTTACGCTTTAACAGGCTATTTTATTCACCCTAACCGCATGTCTTCCGCCTTCAAATTCAGTATTCAGAAATATTTTAATAATATTTTTAGCTTGTTCCAACGTCACGTAACGCGAGGGAATACATAATATATTCGCATCTGTATGGCTCCTTGCGGGCACTGTTACCTCTTCGTTATAACATATAGCCGCCCTTATACCCTGGTGTTTATTGGCTGTAATTGCAACACCGTTGGCGCTGCCGCAAAGTAAAATTCCGTAGTCAAAATCACCGTTTTCAACCGCTAATGCCACCAAATGCGCAAAATCCGGATAATCAGCCGATGCTGATGAAAATGTTCCGAAATCTTTAATTTCTGCAACATCCAGACTGTCGATCAAGGCTTGTTTATATTCAAACCCCGCATGATCGGCACCGATGGCAATTTTTAATCCGTCGTTCATAGCGCTAAATTTATTTATTATAAGTGGCCAAAGGTAAAGTTTTGATAAATAAAAATCAGGTTAACCATCTGCTTAAATTAATGATGGAAGTTTTACAAACAAAAAAGTCCTCCCGGTTTGGGAAGACTTTCATTATACTTTTAGCTTTTTTGTTTGGCTTTAACCTTATTTATGACGCCATCAATTCATCACGTTTCTTTCTGCGCTGCACGAAAGCGGCTACCCATATACTAAACTCGTATAATACATACAAAGGTAAGGCAACAATCATCATCGTAAGTGCATCTGGTGATGGGGTAATAATTGCTGCAAGTATTAACACGATCACAATAGCATAACGACGCTTGTCACGCATAAACTTGGGCGTAAGTATGCCTAAGCTCGCCAATATATAAACAACGATAGGTAATTGAAAAATCAAGCCTGCAAGGAGGGTAAGCATTGTTTCGGACGAGATAAAGGAATCGGTGCTGAACATGTTCTCGATACTGTCGCTTACCTTATAGCTCGCAAAAAATCTGATGGATAAGGGCGTGATCACATAATAGCCAAAAAGAACCCCTAAAGCAAACAACGAAGAAGAATAAAATACAAATCCGCTTGCCGCTCTGCGCTCCTTTTCATGAAGTGCGGGCCTTATAAATCGCCAAATCTCAAATAACAGGTAAGGAACGCCTAAAATAAGGCCGATCATTATAGATGAATTAAGCTGCAGGTTAAACTGCCCGGCAAGCTCGGTGTTTATTAACTTAAAGTTTATACTTTTAACACAAAAGCTATCGGCATTAAAATAGGAGTTTAAGTTATGAAGATGAACTCCCATGTTGCACATCATCCTGTACGTCCAGAAGTCGGTACGCGTGGGTGCCATGATTACGCTAAAGAAAATATTATCGAAATAAGCAAAAGCAAGTATCGCAAAAACCAATATAAAGGCGGCAGCCCTGATCAAATGCCAGCGCAAGGCTTCCAAATGCCCGAAAAATGACATTTCGGACTCCATGCTTTTCCCTTTTTCCCTTAGTGCTTTAAATCTGCTGGCTATACTCATCGTGAACTACAAAATCTCCGCTTTTGACCCCGGATTGGTATATACGTCTAAATTTTAAATTGCAGTTTCATTTATTCAGAATAATCGAAGGTTTCCATAAACTTGGTAGTAAAATTACCTGCGCGGAAGTTAGGGTCCTGCAATAGTTTTAAATGGAAAGGGATGGTGGTTTTAACACCTTCTATCACAAACTCGCTTAGCGCACGCTCCATAGTTGCCAAAGCTTCATCACGGGTTTGTGCCACGCAAATCACTTTAGCTATCATTGAATCGTAATTTGGCGGAATGGTGTAGCCCGTGTAAACATGTGTATCAATACGTACACCATGCCCGCCCGGCGAATGGAAATTAGTGATCTTGCCGGGTGATGGTCGGAAGTTATTAAACGGATCCTCCGCATTTATGCGGCATTCGATGGCATGCAAAACAGGCTCATAATTCTTACCTGATATAGGTATGCCGGCTGCTACTTTAATCTGTTCTTTTATCAAATCGAAGTTAATCACCTCTTCGGTAACCGGATGCTCTACCTGTATACGGGTATTCATCTCCATAAAATAGAAGTTCCGGTTTTTATCAACCAAAAACTCTACTGTTCCGGCACCTTCGTATTTAACAGCTTTTGCGCCTTTTATAGCGGCATCGCCCATTTTTTTACGCAGTTTTTCTGTCATAAAAGGCGAAGGTGATTCTTCAACCAACTTCTGGTGACGGCGTTGTATAGAGCAATCGCGTTCAGAAAGGTGGCATACTTTACCATACTGATCACCAACTACCTGGATCTCGATATGGCGCGGATCCTCTACATATTTTTCAAGGTACATACCATCGTTTCCAAAAGCGGCGCCCGACTCTGCACGGGCTGAATCCCAGGCATTTTCAAACTCTTCATCTTTCCACACAACGCGCATACCCCGTCCGCCACCACCGGCAGTGGCTTTTAATATCACAGGGTAGCCTATTTTTTTTGCTATTTCAATTCCTTGTTTTACACTTTGTAATAAACCTTCCGAACCGGGTATAGTAGGAACGCCGGCTTTTTTCATGGTTTCTTTAGCAGAAGCCTTATCGCCCATGGAGTTGATTTGGGCGGCTGTTGCCCCAATAAATTTGATGCCATATTCAGCACATATAGCAGAAAACTTTGCGTTTTCTGATAAAAATCCGTAGCCGGGGTGTATTGCGTCGGCATTAGTTAATTCCGCAGCCGAAATAATATTCGGGATATTCAAATAAGAATCACGGCTTGGAGGCGGCCCTATGCAAACAGCTTCATCAGCAAAACGTACATGAAGACTGTCGCGATCGGCGGTAGAATATACAGCTATGGTTTTGATGCCCATTTCCTTGCAGGTGCGAATAATTCGCAGGGCAATTTCACCACGGTTAGCTATTAATATTTTTTTAAACATTCTATTTTAGTTAAGTGGTTGATTAAGTGAGTGGTTGATTGGGTTTTAATATTCAATGATAAACCTAAATCTGGCTGATTAGTGACGTTGGCTTAAACCACTCACTTAATTAACCATTCAACCTAATCAACTAATTACATAGGTTCTACCAAAAACAATGGCTGGTCGTACTCAACAGGTGATGCGTTATCAACCAATATTTTTACGATGCGGCCCGAAATCTCTGATTCGATCTCATTAAACAGTTTCATGGCCTCAATGATGCAAAGAACAGTTCCTTGTTCTATCTCGTCGCCAACATTCGCAAAAAGTGGTTTTTCAGGACTTGCTGATCTATAAAAGGTACCAATCATCGGCGATTTTATAGTCACGTATTTTGAATCATCGGCAACCGGTGCGGCAGCAACGGCAGGTGCGGCCGGGGCAACTGCGGCGGGCGCGGCTACTGCGGCAACCTGGGCGGCCGGAATAGTAGCATTAACTACCGTAGCAACCTGGTTGGTTTTTATCGTGATCTTAAAATCCTGCTGTTCTATCGAAACTTCGTTTACCCCTGATTTGGAAACGAAGCGAATTAGGTCCTGTATCTGTTTAATATCCAT
>CAZZUU010000308.1:0-5196 GCA_964657275.1 uncultured Mucilaginibacter sp.
TTTTATGACCCATTAACAGTTTTTAATTCTGATTTGCCCGGAACGGGTGGTTTTGAAAAAGTGTCGGGCTACCTACAATCGCTGAAAAGCAAACCGGCACCTGCGGCAGCTATTAAAAATGACACCATTACCATCGCGGTATGCTACGGCGGAGCATTCGGGCCGGACATAGCAGAGGTTGCGAACCTGCATCACATGACCATTGAAGAAGTTATCCGCCTGCATAGCGAAGCAATTTACAAGGTGTACATGATCGGCTTTGTGCCCGGCTTTGCATACCTGGGCGGGATGACCGACTTGCTCACTTCTCCGCGCAAGCAAACGCCACGGGCGATTATTCCTGCGGGTTCCGTTGGGATAGCCGGCAATCAAACCGGTGTTTACCCGCTGCCCACGCCGGGAGGGTGGCAGCTGATCGGCCGCACGCCGTTAAAACTTTTTGATGCAAAAGCAGCACAGCCGTCTTTGTTAAAAGCAGGCGACAATGTGGTTTTTAAACCGATAGATAACAATGAATATGATCATTTAACCCATCTCCAAAATGCAGATACGGATCATTAAGCCCGGGTTGCTCAGTACGGTGCAGGATATGGGCCGACATTTGCATTTGTCGCAGGCTGTACCTGTTTCGGGTGCGATGGATACGTTATCAGCAAGGCTGGCTAACATTGCGCTTGGAAACGATGACAACGCAGCGGTTATTGAATTTACCTACGCAAATGCCAAATTCGAAGCAACAACCGATCTTTTAACAGCCTGGGCAGGGGATGGCGCTGTTTTAAAAAGCACCGGAAAACTCATGCCGGCAGCGCGCCCTGTTTTTATTCCTGCAGGGACGGTAGTTGACCTGGTTAGCAATCCAATCGGTGCACGCACTTGCCTCGCAGTAGCAGGCGGTTGGGACGTACCGATGGTATTGGGTAGCCGCAGCACTTTTTTAACAGCTGCTTTCGGTGGGATGGGGGGCAGGGCTTTGCAAGCCAACGATGTATTGAGTAGTGACCCCGAGATTACTCCGCTTACGCTGGAAATTTTCGACAGTTTAAAGGGCGATAGTATCAAATATTCCTCCTGGAAACTTTTGCGGGAATCGTTATTGCCTGCCGATCGGAAAGTTATTCGTGTGGTTCCTGGCCGGGAATTTAACTGGTTTAATGGGCGCTCGATTGTCGATTTTCTATCAACAAGCTATACTATTGGTTTAAAGACCAACCGGATGGGCTACCAATTAGAAGGAGCGACTATAACCCGGTTAAGAGAGGATGAACTGCTGTCAACAGCCGTTACGCCCGGCACCATACAGGTTACCGGGAATGGCAGCATGATATTGCTAATGGCGGATTGCCAAACCACCGGCGGCTATCCGCGTATTGCGCAAATAGCGGCGGCTGATCTGCCGTTATGTGCCCAGATGAAACCCGGCGATAGCATCAGTTTTAAAGAAATTACCATTGCCGAAGCAGAAAATTGGTATATTGAACAGGAAAAACAATTACTGCGGCTTGTCAGCGCGGTAAAAAACAAGTTTTTATAATTTAAGAATTCAACATGCAAACCATCGATTTAAACTGCGACATGGGTGAGGCCTTCGGTAATTACCCGATGCCAAACGACGATATCCTGCTTGACTATATCACATCGGCAAATATCGCCTGCGGCTACCATGCCGGCGATCCTGAAGTGATGCAGCATACGGTCGGCATGGCCATAAAAAAAGCCGTCGCCATCGGTGCTCATCCCGGTTTGCCGGATTTACAGGGTTTTGGCCGGCGTGAGATGAAAATCACCGCCAATGAGGCTTACCAGATGACCCTTTATCAAATAGGGGCTTTATACGGTTTTGTAAAAGCTGCGGGCGGCAAACTGCACCATGTAAAAGCTCATGGTGCGTTGTATAATATGGCCGCAAGGGATGCGGCGTTGGCAAAAGCTATCGTACAGGCAGTTCACGATTTTGACGCCTCGCTTATTTTATATGCCCTTGCAGGAAGTGAAATGGTGGAGGCTGCCAAGAAAACCGGCATGATCTGCGCATCAGAAGTCTTTGCCGACCGCACCTACCAGGACGACGGCTCACTCACCCCTCGCACGCAAGGCAATGCATTGATAACCGACGAACTGCAATCCATCGACCAGGTGCTGCTGATGGTTGGCAAACAGCAGGTAATATCGGTAAACAAAAAGACGATCCCGCTTAAAGCGGAAACCCTTTGCCTGCACGGCGATGGCGTACATGCGGTAGAATTTGCTAAAATGATCAGTCAGAAACTAAAAAGCGAAGGCATATTGATAAAGGCGCCTGGGTTATGATAAAAAAAGTCAACAGGAGCGTATTGCTGGGCGCGGTTTTCCTGATGGCTACCTCGGCAATAGGGCCTGGCTTTTTAACGCAAACCGCTGTTTTTACTGCCCAGCTTGGCGCGAGCTTTGGCTTTGTTATCCTCATTTCGGTGGTGCTGGACGCCATTGCCCAACTAAACATATGGCGGATCATTTGCGTTGCTGATCGGCCGGCGCAGGATATTGCCAATAAAGTGTTTCCCGGTTTAGGGTACGTGGTATCGTTCCTGGTATTTTTAGGAGGGATGGCGTTTAATATCGGCAACATTGCCGGTGCCGGTTTGGGGTTAAATGTGCTGTTTGGTGTGAGCGTTTGGCAGGGCGCTATCATGAGTGCCATTATTGCGATTGGAATTTTTGTTTATAAAGAGGCCGGGAAAGCGATGGATGCTTTTGCCAAAACGCTTGGCTTGCTTAAAATACTGCTCGCGCTTTTTGTGGTTTATATCAGTAAGCCGCCGGTTGCCGAAGCTGCTTTAAGAACATTTGTGCCCATCCATTTTAGCTTCACTGCGGTATTAACTATAGTCGGCGGTACTGTTGGCGGGTATATCACCTTTGCGGGGGCACACCGGTTATTGGATGCACGTATCACAGGCCAGGGAAACCTGCCGGCTATTAACAGGGGGGCATTGAGTGCGATTGGTTTGGCATCCGTCATGCGTATTTTGCTGTTCCTCGCTGCGTTCGGCGTGGTTGCCGCCGGCAATAAATTAAACCCGGATAATCCCGCTGCTTCCGTATTTCAAATTGCGGGGGGTAAATATGGTTATAAACTATTCGGGGTGGCAATGTGGGCCGCAGGCATTTCGTCAGTAGTTGGATCTGCCTACACTTCCGTTTCCTTTATCAAAAGCTTTCACCCGGTGATATTGAAATTTAACCGGCAGATCATTATTTCGTTTATCGTTATTTCCTGCATTATTTTTGAGATCATCGGCAAACCGGTTAAAATTTTGATCACCGTTGGCGCTATAAATGGCTTTATTCTGCCACTATCACTTGGTATAATGCTGGTTGCGGCGTACAAATCCAAAATTGTATCTAGCTACCGCCAGCCGCTTTGGTTAACCGTTTTAGGTGTTGCCGTAGTTGGTACGATGACGTGGATGAGCTGCGGCGCGATTTTGCAAATGATAGGCAAACCTTAACGAACTTATCTCAAAAACATACGTTTAAGACAATTATTTGATTATTTTAGCTACAAACAAATACACCATCACCCTTTGATCACAATTTTATGTTAAACACCAGGCGACACATACCTGAACTGGACGGATTGAGGGGCTTCGCAGTTCTCATCGTTATCATCTTTCACTCCATGCATGTGCCGAAGATCACCACTAACTTTTTGGATGTATCTGCGCAATATTTATTCATGACGGGCTGGTGCGGTGTGGATATATTTTTCGCCTTATCGGGATTTTTGATTACTTCGATCCTGTTAAGTACGAAAGAAAATAGTAACTACTTTACCTCATTTTACTATAAACGGGTGTTACGGATATTCCCGTTGTATTATTTGTACCTCCTGCTTATTTTTGCTTTTCTATTCCCGTCGCTGCATCACAAAATGGTTGGCCAGGATAAAATGAAGCTCGAAATGGCCCAGCATTCGCAAATGTGGTTCTGGCTTTATATTTCAAACATCAAACAGTTTATATTAGGTAAAAACTTTGGCGCAGGGGTAGGGCATCTATGGTCGCTGGCTATAGAGGAGCAATTTTACCTGATATGGCCCTGCCTGGTTTTTATCTGCTCGCTTAAAAATTTAAAAAGACTATCGCTGGTGCTGATAGTATTCTCGTTAACGCTCCGGATCGTCTTTTACTATTATCATGTCTTCCCGCAATCCATTTACACTTTCACTTTATGCCGGTTTGATGCCTTGCTATACGGCGCTTACGTGGCCATCCTGGTAAAAGACGGTTTTACCTTCAATCAAAAGAAGGCGCACCAGCTACTGCTATTTTTGCTAGTGTTATGTGTGCCGCTATTTATCTTTTTTGGCCCCCGATACGAGTCTACACCCATCATGTACACCATAGGCTATACTATTGTTGGTTTAACGGCAGGTACGCTTATCGCGATACTGCAGTCGCATGAGCAATCGTTTGTCCACACTATATTTAATCGAAAATGGCTCATATTTTTCGGAAAGTACAGCTATGCATTATACTTATTTCATGTGCTTATCCGCCAGGCTATTTTCAGGTACTTTAGCTATCCGAAATTGTTTTTCGGGCTGCAGATATTCTGGGACATATTCGTGCTTATCATCGTTATCGCGGCGTCCACGATCGCAGCGTTGATCAGCTGGAATTGTTACGAAAAATGGTTTCTGAAACTAAAGGATAAGTTTGATAAAAAGAAATTAGAACCCGTTGTCGGTTAATCCATCTTAAGCAGTCTAACTTCATCCCATCTCTTCTATATTTGCAGCATGCATCATGAACAATATATGCGCCGCTGCCTTGAACTTGCCGAATTGGGCAAAGGCTCGGTAAGTCCGAACCCGATGGTTGGGGCTGTTGTTGTTCACAACGATAAAATAATAGGCGAGGGCTACCATCAAAAATACGGTGAGGCGCATGCAGAAGTTAACGCTATCAGCCAGGTTATCAGCAAGTTTCCGGATTCATCTGAACTATTAAAACACTCGGTAATTTACGTTTCTTTAGAGCCATGCGCCCATTACGGTAAAACGCCACCGTGTGCCGATCTGATCATTAAACATCATATTCCAACAGTAGTTGTTGGCTGCCGCGATCCCTTCGAGGCGGTAAACGGAAAGGGGATTGAAAAATTAAAGGACGCAGGTGTTGACGTTATTACAGGCGTGTTAGAAGAAGAATG
>CAZZUU010000309.1:0-5190 GCA_964657275.1 uncultured Mucilaginibacter sp.
CAGGCTTGGTTAACTCAAAAGAAATTTACCTTCTTAAAAATGAAGCGAATGAACTTACTGCCATATTTACATCGTTGGGCAAAACAGCGAAAGCTAATCAACAAAATCTAAAATCAATAAATCAAAAGTAAATCCGAAATCGAACATCCGAAATCCGAAATAACCCACACATGGCAGGACTAAGCACACGGCATCTTTTAGGAATCAAGGACTTAAACCCGGCAGATATTCAATTAATATTTGAAACGGCTGATAACTTTAAAACGGTTTTAAACCGGCCCATTAAAAAAGTCCCTTCCCTGCGTGACGTTACCATTGCCAATATATTTTTCGAAAATTCAACCCGCACCCGTTTATCTTTTGAACTGGCCGAGCGGCGCTTATCTGCCGATACCATAAACTTCGCTGCTTCTTCTTCATCTGTAAGCAAAGGCGAAACGCTGATAGACACGGTTAATAACATTCTTGCCATGAAGGTAGACATGGTGGTGATGCGTCATCCTTATGCCGGGGCGGGCGTGTTCTTATCGAAACACGTAAAAGCACAGATTGTAAACGCCGGCGACGGCGCACATGAACATCCTACACAGGCTTTGCTAGATGCCTTCTCTATCCGCGAAAAACTGGGTGACGTGGCAGGCAAAAAAGTTGTGATTGTTGGCGATATCCTGCATTCGCGCGTAGCGCTCTCCAATATATTATGCCTTAAACAGTTAGGCGCCGAGGTGATGGTTTGCGGTCCTACGACGCTAATACCAAAATACATAGGTTCCTTGGGTGTCCGGGTTGAGCATAACCTGCTCAAAGCCCTTAACTGGTGCGATGTTGCGAATATGCTGCGTATACAGTTGGAGCGCCAGGATATCAAATATTTCCCCTCCCTGCGGGAATACACCATGCTGTACGGACTAAACAAGCAAATACTTGACTCTCTTGACAAAGAGATTATCGTAATGCACCCCGGCCCGATTAACCGCGGTGTGGAAATCACCAGTGATGTTGCCGACAGCAAGCAATCCATCATACTGGACCAGGTAGAAAATGGCGTAGCCATCCGCATGGCGGTACTGTTTTTATTGGCGGGACAAACGCCGTAATGATTAGATGGCAGGGATCATTAAATATATCAGAGTAAATTTACTCGGCATTGCCGCCGCTATCGGAGTATGTTCATTCTTATATGAAGCGCTAATTCTTCAGACGTCCGATTTCGCTTTGACAAAAAGTGCAGCAATATTAATTTTTATTATAGCTACCAGCTTAAAATTTAAAGATAATCGGGAAAGGCGCAATCAATTGGAAAATAGTCGAGCTAACAAAGACCATTTCGACAATATCAATACTCCATAAAAACTACGAACGTCAATTCTATTAATCAAAATGTTCATTAGTATAGTGTAGCTCCCCTCTGCATATTAATATTATAATGTAAAAAACTATGCGATTAAGGTACGGCTCTGTATTAAATTGCAATTTAAGTCGTTACATTCGAGTCTATTCTAATATGAGAACAGCATTTATAATTCTTTTATTGTTTGTACTATCACCTTCAACCTCCGCCCAAAGTCGCCAGCAGCAAAAGGTCGATTCGGTATTTGCGATGGTTAAAATGTATTTTAATTTGAAAAATGCCGATGCTATTTACAATATGGCCGGTGATGATTTTCAAAAAGAATTAGGTATCGACGCTTTTAGCCAGGTTGCCAATAAAAACCTTTTCCCGCTTGGCGCGATAAAAGAATCGTCGTTAATGAGCTTTGTAAATAACAGCACAGCTACTTATAAATTGAAATTCGATTCGATTACCTTACAGTTATTAATGAGCCTGGATAAACGGGACAAATTACAACTGTTCCTTTTTCAATCTTATAACGAGCCGGTAGCAAATAAAACTGCATTAGTGCCCGCATCAAATCCGTTAAGATCAGCAACAGATAAAAAAGTTGACACAGCCGCCAGGCTGTATATCCAAAAATCCAATACTATTGGCTTATGTATTGGCGTCATTAATAACGGGAAAATAAGCACTTATGCTTATGGTACTACTATAAAAGGGGTTGCCAAATTACCAAATGCCGACACTTTTTTTGAGCTGGGCTCCATCACCAAAACATTTACAGCAACCCTATTGGCTTATTTTGTAAATGAGGGAAAAGTAAAATTAACCGATCCCATAACCAAATACCTCCCGGATTCCGTAGCAGCTAATCCCGAACTTAAATCAATTACTTTACAGGAGTTGAGCAATCATACATCAGGCCTTGCGAGGATACCAGACAATCTTGTTAACCACGCCAGCGATCCGCAAAATCCTTATAAAGATTATACGAAGCAATTATTATATGTTTATTTAAAAACCTGCAAGCTGGAGAGCAAACCCGGTGAGCAATACAGCTACTCAAACCTCGGCGTTGGATTGCTGGGCAGCATTTTAGAAAGCGTAAGCGGGGAACCGTTTGAACGTATGGTAACCGAAATTATTTGCAAACCATTAGGAATGTTAAGTACCGGTCAGTATTTAAATCCGTTGCTTGCCCCCCGCTTTGCACAGGTTTATAATATAAACGGTAGCCCAACGACAGCCTGGGATTTCGACGTACTGGCTCCGTGCGGGGCATTGAGATCGACACTTAATGATATGCTGTTATATGCAAAAGCTAATCTACATCCCGGCGACGATAAGCTTTCTAAAGCAATAATGTTAACGCACCAGGTCACTTTTAATAAGGATGTAAAGATTGGCCTCGGCTGGCACATTATAGTTGTCAATGGGGTAAATTATTATTTTCATAATGGCGGCACGTATGGCAGCAGCAGCTTTATAGCTTTTAACCCCGAAAAAAACATTGCGGTGGTTGTATTATCCAATGCTGTTGAAAGCACCGATATTATCGGTACAGATATTTTGAAAAAGATACAATAAAAGGATTGATTGACTTGAACTGGTTGATTAGGTGAGTAGTTTTACATGATGAGGATATCAAAATATATCAAAGAAAAAGGCAGCAAAAAAACTTCGCGCACCCTGTGAAATTCTTTGTGATCATTGTGGTAAAATTTTACCACGACGGCCACAACGTAAACACGAGGAACACTAAGACAGATATTAATTTGTTTTATTTAGCTAAAGGACTTTAAAAAACATCTGTTTTAAAGTTATTGTTCCCAATATGCCCTAAAGCATAATCAATAAAATTACTGGTCAGGCCGTAATCTTCGGTGCCTTTACGGCGGATAAAAAAGAAATCGCGGGTAATTTTTAAACCCTGAATAGGCACTTCAACCAATTCGCCTTCAGCAAGCTGGCGCACGATGGAAGGCTTTGGCATAAAACCAAGGCATTGATCGGCTAATAAGAAGTTTTTGAGTGCTTCAGTACCGCCCAGCCTTATTTTTACCGAAAGTTCAGCCGGTTTTATGTGTAGTATGGATAATGATTTTAACAAGGCATTCAGCGTTCCTGAACCTCTTTCGCGCAAAGCAAGCGGTGTTTTAACAAACTGTTTTAAGGTTAATGACTTACCCGCCAACGGACTTTTAGATGAGCAGACCGGGATCACCTCATCGCTCATAAAAGGTTTGTAAGACACGGTGGTCAGTTTATTTTCCACTTCAATAATGCCAATATCCACCTCATGACTAAGCAGCGCGTTCAAAATATATTCTGAATTGCGGTTAACCAATTGCACATCCACGTTGGCGTATTCGCGCTGAAAGCCCGAGAGTATAGAAGGCAAAATATACAATGCAATAGTTGTACTGGCGCCTAAACGCAAATGCCCCGCCGCCTGCGACAAACTGCCTAAAACCGACAGGTCATATTCAATTTTACGTTCTATCTCTGTAGCCTGTAATAAATACTCATTCAGTTTAGTACCGGCTTCCGTTAACAGGATGCTGCTTCCCTTTCGTTCAAATAAGGGCACCTTGTATTGATCCTCCAGCGCTTTAACATGCTTGCTGATCGCCGGCTGTGTTACAAAAAGCACATGCGCCGCTTTACTGAAACTCAGGTTGGCGGCTACTTCCATAAAAACACGATGGGAGAAGGAGATCATTGTGCGAAGTTAGTTGATTGAGTTGAATAAGTGAGTGGTTGATTGGGTTGTTACTTCAACTCGATCAATTTTTCACCCTTTCAAAATATTGACCGGTGAATTTATAAATTATTGAATCGGCGGTAATGTGCTCACTTTTATTTACTACCGGAAAACTAATTTCTTTTGATTTGGGATAATAGTTCATTCCTCTTGTCACGTCCGACACGATGTATTCATACCTTAGTTTATAAGTATAATGATCGCGAGTCTTAATCAACCTAACTTTATCATTTAATTTCCCACCTTCCACAGCAAATACTTTTATTCCTTCCATCCGCTCATTTAAATCTAAAATACCCCAGTAAGTGGCCAAATAGTAAGTTTTGTGTCCGACAATCAGACTGTAAATTTGGTCATAATAACGTTGAAATTCATCGTTCGGATCTGAGGCTAGCGTGTCAGAATTAATATAATGAAGCCCCCCGTTAGTTTTATATAAAAATAGATTGGTAAAATTATGTTGAGTTCCGCCCGATAGGTTGTCCCATGAAAGAACACTTAACACTCCGTCGTCGGAGCTAACCGCGCCGAGTTTTGGAAATGCTTTAGCTAATGCTGCTGGCACTGTCTTTATATAAAAAGATACTTTACTATTAATCATGCTATCAATAGTATCGACAAGTTCGGTTTGCCGATTGTAAAGGTCATATTCTGGTAGCTTTTTAAACAGCTTACTAAGATCAGCGGCAATCGCGTCACTATTTTGAGCAAACGAATTTCGGCAAAAAACACAAAGACACCCTATGATAAATAGGCGGTTTAATTTCATATAGATTTTATCTCCAATAAAAATAGGGATAATCTCTCGATCATCCCTACAATTTATCTTTGGTTGATTAAGTTGATTGTGTGAGTGGTTTATTGAGTTAAAAAATATATAACCTAACCCAACTCAATCAACCTATTCCAACTTAATCAACTTCTACAGCAGCCCCAATCAAATGCTTTTCAGCTAGATACTCAGCTATCTGCACCGCATTAGTAGCAGCGCCTTTACGCAGGTTGTCTGATACTATCCAGCAGTTCAACGTATTAGCCTGGCTTTCGTCCCTGCGGATACGGCCTACAAATACTTCGTCCTTATCGTGTG
>CAZZUU010000310.1:0-5181 GCA_964657275.1 uncultured Mucilaginibacter sp.
ACAGATAAACGATGGCGGTACCAAAGTTAACTTAGGCTCACACGGGCAAATACAGGGAATTGGTGCCCATTGGGAGCTTTGGATGCTGGCGCAGGGCGGCATGACGCCCTTGCAGGCCATCCGCTGTGCTACCATGAACGGCGCATCCTACCTGGGTATGGAGAAGGAGATCGGCTCGCTGGAGGTTGGTAAACTGGCCGATATGATTGTGATGAACGAGAACCCGCTGGATGATATCCGCAACAGCGACCAGATAAAATATGTAATGGTTAACGGGCGCTTGTACGATGCAGATTCGATGAATGAAATTGGCAACCACCCCAAACCGCGCCTGCGTTTCTGGTGGCAGCAAAACCGGGGCGAAACCAGCAGCCTGCCCATCGGCGGAAACGTGGAGACCTATTTATTTACCAGCCAGGATGGAGATTAGTGTTAAGTCGAAAGTCTTTAGTCGGAAGCCCTAAGCCGGATTTTACGCTTTTCCTACTTAGGACTTAAGACTTTCGACTTGAGACTCAGCGGCAGGGCCACCTCTCCCATAAAACCCCGATGCCGGCATGTTCATCAAACCGAGGGTTAACACAACTTAACCGAATTTAGGTTAACATTTTTATAAGTAATTGGTAATCAGTATTTTAACAAATCGGAGGGTTAACATGGTTAACATCGCTTTATTTTGCTAATTATATTAGCATTTATCAATAAAAGTTCGTATCTTTATAGGTCAACAAAACCTGTAAATCATGAATACTGAAACAACACTCACCACCTTAACCACAAAAATTGACAGTCTCCTGTCGCTCGAAAAAATTACCGAAAAAGATATTGAAGACCTCGGCAAGCCCGAACGCAAACAGCTTGGCGAAACGATCACCAAAATGCTGGCGCAATTAGAAGGTGCAGAAAGAAATAACTTTTTAGATAAAATAGAACCGATTGTAGCCGACAGTACAAAAAATGGTTTTTGGGAACATAACCACACCATAATTAGCAACGCCATTTCAAATTTTATGCGCGAGTGTGGCGTGATGCCAACTAAAAACGCCATAGCCGAAAAAACCGGCCTTAGCCGGCAAACGGTTGCCAAACATTTTAAAGAATACAGCGCGCACCCTGAATTTACCGCCGAGGTGGAGCAGTTTAAATTTATGTCGCACAATATACTGGCTAACGTTTTTAAGTATGCCGTAAACGGCGATATGAGGGCCGCCCGGCTCTATCTCGAAATGGTGGGCGCCATAAATAAACAGCAGACCGGTACCGTTATCAACAAGCAAAACAACTATATCCAAATAAACAATACCATACTGAGCCAGGAAAATTTGAAACAGTTAACCGCAGAGCAGTTGAACCAGATAGAAAATATTGTTAATAATAAGGAGTATAAAATGATTAAGTCCGGGATGTGAGCATCCGGACTAATCGGTAGGTATTATTAATGATATAAAACGTGACTTGTCATTTTTAACGCAGCAGAACAAATAATTTAATTAAACTTGTGGTTTTTTGAGACCCAAATGGTGGAACTTGAAAAACCTTATATAACTTTACCTATGCCCGAATTGGAGGAAATATATGCTGAATTAGGATTTGACCGCAGTAACGGGCTTTGTATAACTGCGGATGCAAATTGGAAAAAAGAGACTTCTTTTCCAAACCGCGTTCAGCGTCTAATAGAGCGGAAATTGGCGCCGGATGCTTTTTTCAGCTTCGACAATAAACCCTTTATTTTATTTTACGAAAACCCGAAAGACCGAGCCGCGCTTTATAAAGCCGTATGGAATTTTAATGAAACCCCGGTGGTTATTATTTCAGACCATGGATCAGTTGAAATCTTCAATGGCTTTAATTATCTATCTGACCAACAGTCACTTGAAAGACTTGGTGGTATAGAATCCCTAAACAATTTCAACTATTTCGAGCTGGTTATGGGTCGCACTTGGGAACAGTATCAGGAAAACCTGAACTATAAAAACCGAGTTGACTTTCACCTACTCGATAATATTAAAGCTGCTAGGAATGTGCTAGTTAACCAGTATCTGCTCGACCCAAAGACCGCAAACGCACTGATAGGTAAAGTAATATTTGTCCGTTATCTGATCGATCGCCGCGTTAAAATGAAGTTTGATGATAAACTCAGAATCTGGACTAATAATGAATTTTGCGATTTGCTTCAGAACCCAAATTCGGCTATAGCATTTTTTGACTACCTTGAGGATGATGAACGCGGATTTAATGGAGACCTTTTTCCTTTATCCCAAGTCGAATACGACCTGATTGATGCGCGTTGTTTCGAAACACTCCGCAAACTCCTGCTTGGGGATAACATAGAGACCAACCAACAATCACTTTTTGAGCTTTATGATTTTTCCATTATACCGATCGAGTTCATTAGCAATGTTTACGAGTTATTTATTGGCCAAGACAAGCAGAAAAATGAAGGAGCTTACTACACTCCCTTATTTTTGGTCGATTATATTTTAAAGGAAACCGTTGAGAAATATTTAAATGGCCAATCGGTACTGGAGTATGCTGTCAATGAAACGGAACAGCCACAGGCTTACTGCCGCGTACTTGATCCTGCATGCGGATCCGGCATTTTTTTGGTAGAGACTTTACGAAAGATTATTGAAAAATTTATCGCAGATACCAATACGGATGTTAAATCAAAATCTTTTAAAACAGCTATAAAAAATCTCGCCAAGGAAAATATTTTCGGGATAGATAAAGATCCAAGCGCCGTCCAGGTCGCCGTTTTTTCTATTTATCTGACATTACTCGACTATCTTGACCCTCCAGGTATCGAAACTTTTAAATTTCCGACTTTACTTAATTCAAATTTCTTTGCAGCTGACTTTTTTGATGTAACGCATCGCTTCCAAGAATTACTTAGCCAGGTGTCTTTCCAATTCATCCTGGGAAATCCGCCTTGGATGCGCGGCGCAGGTGAAGAAGGATCAGCACCGTTCTTGAAGTATATCAAAGCCAGACAGATCCGAGAAAAAAACCTTGAAGGCCCTGTTATTGAAATAGGAAACAAGGAAATAGCCCAGGCTTTTGTACTTAGAGCAGGAGACTTTTGCGTATCCTCAACTAAATGCGCTTTAATTGTGACTAGCAAAGTTTTATACAACATTCAAAGCAAGTCATTTCGGGAATATTTCCTTCACAATTTTTTAATTCAGCGCGTTTTTGAGTTGGCTGCTGTACGACGAGAGGTATTTGACAGATCAAATGACAAGGCTGTCGCGCCTGCATGCATCCTGTTTTATCAATTAGCCTCAGGCCAGGGAACGGATAATAATACGCTTGAACATTTTTCCTTAAAACCTAGCCGTTTTTTTAAGCTCTTTAAGGTTTTTAGTATCAACCGCCACGATTACAAAAGGGTAAACCAATCGATGCTCAAAGCGAATGATTGGTTATGGAAGGTTTTAGTTTACGGGTCGTACCTTGACTTTAATTTTATTCAACGGCTAAAAGAAAAATATTCAACTATAGGCCAAGAAATTGCAGCTAATAGTGATTTCATTGTCGGACAGGGTGTAATGATCGGCGGCGGGGATGAAAATGATGCCTCAGATTTGCTAGGACTGCCATTTATCAATACTCGCACAGATATAGCACAATTTTGGGTAAACAATACACCAGCGCAAAAGTGGCAGCATCCTATCGTTCATCGTACCCGCAATAAACAATTGTACGAAGCGCCAATGTTGCTTATTACCGCTGGCGTTAGAAATGATTTACGCTCGGTATGCGCTATATCAAAAATTAACGCAGTTTATAAGAGTTCATTGACCGGCGTAAAAGGAAATGGGCAAGGCAGCTTGAACAAGCTTCGCCAATTTGCAGCCATTTTAAACTCATCATTCTTCGCCTACTTCAATCTAATGACTTTTAGTTCTTCTGGTATTGAACGTGAAGAATCGCACGATACTGAAAAGTGGAATTTGCCATTTTTTGCTGATGGTGATCTGGATCAAATTGTTGAGCAATTAGAGGGTTTGTGTGAGCGGGAGCGTGATATAATGGAACGATTCAACCACCCGGAATTGCCTAGCTTGATTCAATCGATGGTGAAGAGACTGGACGAGGCTGTAGCATCTGTATTCGTAGATGGAAAAGACGAGGGTTACCTGTTGGATTATGTCAATAGCATTGTCATCCCAACAATTATGAAACATGATCGTCATCAGCTTTTATCTAATTCCATTAAGCCTGGTCATAAGATTTTGTCAGATTACGCTCAAGTATATTTAGATAAATTCGGACCTTCCCTCGATACTGCGGAAAAGAAATTTGTTGTTGAGATCTGGCATACGACAAACATTGTGGGTATTTTATTCAAACAAATTCCGACAACCGAGTACAGTGATACGATCTACTATCATAAGGAAACTCTGACAGATAAATATTTGATCGCAAACATCATTAAATTAGGTACCGAGAAAATTACAGAGCGGTTATTTATTCAAAAAGATGTTCGCGGATTTGAAACGGATTACTTTTATATATTCAAACCAAATGAAAAACGATTATGGCATCCAGCAGTAGCTCTTGTCGATGCCAATGAGTTTTCTAATGCCATATTAAAAGCAGGGAGGGCCGGTAAATAATGTTCGGCGAGTTAAATGCCGAAGGGTACGGCCAAAACGCCCTCTATTACGACCATGAATTCGAGACAATTCTCGCTGGTATCATCCAATGTTATTATGAGATAGTTAGCAACGGCGTTTCACTTGTCAATAAAGAAAATGATATTCGGGATGTTTTTTTAAAAGACTATCTAAAAAAGCATCAATTTAAAGTTAAATATGGCCTACAGAATTATCTCTTTGATTTTGAATTACCCGAAAACACCGGCCGCATCGACATTCGTGTGATGCCTATAAATCCATTTGTCAACGACGACGCTTATTACGTCATTGAATGCAAACGTTTGAACGCCGTAAACCCCCGGGGGACTACCGGGTTAAATGCTGAATATATTGCAGAGGGCATGCTTCGTTTTGTCGGTCAAAAGTACTCCTGTTATTACAGAGTTAATGGCATGATCAGTTTTATTATAGATACCATTGATATCGGGGGCAATGTTGATTCCATCAACCATCTTTTGACATCTTCATTTACACATTGTAACACCAAGCGTCCGATTACATTCCGCCCCTTAGCATCAGG
>CAZZUU010000311.1:0-5176 GCA_964657275.1 uncultured Mucilaginibacter sp.
TAAAGGAAAAACCCCAGCGCAATAGCTTCAATAAAAAAGGCCACGCCCTCCAGTGAAAACGGCATCCCGAAAATGGGCCCTGCGTGTTCCATAAACTTCGGCCACAGCAAACCCAGCTCGAACGATAATATGGTACCCGATACCGCTCCGGTCGCGAAAAATATAGCAACGCCTTTGCTCCAGGCCTGGGTAATGTTCTTATAAACAGGATTGCCCGTTTGTATCCATTTATAGTGCGATACGGCCATAAACAAGGGCATCACCATACCAATACACGAGTATATGATATGAAACCCTAAAGAAATTGCCATCTGCGACCGTGCAGCAATGAAATCGTTCATTCTTTTTTAGTATCAAGTAGTTGTTTTAAAGAACCATGAACCGAGATTCAAGAAACAAGATTTAAAACGCCAGGAATGAAGAAATAACCAAGCTCATTAATCCATCAACCAGGTTCTTGACTCTCGGTTCTCGACTCTTGACTCTTTCCCCACAAATATATCCATTACCAAATTCAACTTTTTATTAACACAAAATTGTTCGTTAAATAGAATTATTCTAAGTAATTGTGGGTTTGTGGGTAAGTTTTTTGAATATTTTTTTGCCTGTTTGATAAAATAATACATACATTTAGCCCAATTATAATAAACCTGTACTAATCTCTTATTAATTGAAACGGTTTTTAGCAATAGCGCTTCTAAGTGTTCACCTGTTTAACCTGGGTGGATATGTGCTGTTGTTTCAATATTATATCCACAAATCGGATGTAGAGATCGTAAAACAGATCTTCGATAATAAGATCGATAATTCAAAGTACATCGTTATAAAAATTCCAACCCACATGCCTACCATCCAGGATTGGAATGATTACGAAATGATTGAGGGCCAGATACAGCTTAAAAATGCATATTACAATTATGTAAAGCTCAAAATGACCCGCGACACCCTTTATTTTGTTTGCACGCCCAATGCAGTTAAAACACGGCTGGTAAAATCAACAACTATTGTTGCCAACCAGATAAACGATGTTCCGCTGAATAAAAAGGGCCACGAAGCTGCTGTTAAGCGTGTAGTGGTAAACAGCGAATATGAAGACTATGCTTTTCAATATCATTATTCCAATTTTGCAAAGCCGGTATCATCTCAACAACGCATTTTCATTTCTTCAAAAATAACAGATCCTTTCATCGAATCTCCGGGTAAACCGCCCAACTTCGTTAGTTAATACATTTTAAACTTTCTTCTGTGCCGCCTTACCACGGATTGGTAGGGCCGCGGGTTTAAATATGTATGTAGCTTTTTGCGCACTGCTTTCTTGTTCAATGTGCTGCCTGTTAGCTATATTCATAAAAACGAAGATTTATAAGCTTGATTTTGTGCTGATTGCGGCCCATTGCCGGAGGGATATTCATCATATCTGCCCGGCAATGGATTGCATCGGCAACAGCTGATTTTTATTTCGTTCCCTTAATTTTTAACTGAGATTTATGATGAAATCTTTACAATTATTTTTTTGCAGATGCTGCATGCTTATTTTTTGCTGCACCGGGTTGTCACAAGTAGCTCATGCACAAACTGATGCCGATGCATTGATGATACCAAAAAACTTTTTTTGTGCCGCCGCTATGTATAACCATGATAGCTGGGACCATTACTGGGAAGGTACATTTAAGCGTACCAACGGCAATTTGGGCACTGTTTCTTCAAACACATACGTGTTAGGAGGTAATTACGGTATTACTAATAAACTCGACGTTCTGTTTTCTGTACCCTACATCACCACTAATGCCTCAGCCGGCACCTTGCAAGGTCAAAAAGGCTTTCAGGATCTTACCTTAACACTAAAATGGCTCGCCTTTCAAACGGAGATTGGCAAAGGCATTTTTACTTTACATGCTATTGGCTCCGGCACGTTACCTTTAAGCAGTTACGATCCTAATTTTTTGCCGGTTTCCATAGGCCTGCATAGCCCATCGGTGGCTTTACGCGCCCTGGTTAACTACCAAACAGGCCGGTTTTTCGTAGCCGGCGCTGGTCAATATGTTAGGCGCGATAATATTACCATTAATCAGGATGCATATTATACCTCACCATACCAGTTAACTTACAGCAACCAGGTTTATATGCCTAATGTAACCAACTTCCTTTTCAGCACCGGTTACCGCAGCCTTAAATTAAACGTGGAGGCCACCTTAACTCAAATGACCACCAAAGGAGGTTTTGACATTGTAAAAAATGGTTTGCCATTCCCCGGCAACAGGATGAATGCTACAATGGCAGGCGGGCTGGTTAAATACAGTCTCGATGCGCTAACCGGCCTTGAGTTTACAGCAGGCGGCAACTACGTTGTAGCCGGCCGTAATGTTGGTCAAAGCACCAACTTTTTCGGCAGTGTGTTTTATGTGTTTGATTTATCGAAAAAGAAAGCAACAACTAAATAAGATTAACCATGAAAAGACAAAACAGATATATAATGCCGCTAATGGTTTTAGCCGCATTGGTTTTTTTGGGGTCGTGTAAGAAGGCTATTATCGATCGTACTTCGCTATACCCTGCCCTTTCTCCGGCAAATATCGACGCGAATGCAGATACCTGGAAACCTGTTTTAATTACTAATGCCAGTGTATTCAATGTAGCTGTACCTGATGCTACAACTTCACCTGCTTATGTGGCAGATATAAATGAAATAAAAGCCGCGCAAAGTAACCTTACCAGCGATCAGAAAGCGAGCATAAAATATTGGAGCGCCGGCGCTGTATTACGCTGGAACGAAATTTTACGTGATTTGGTGGCAAAACATAACATTCCGCCATACCAGAATGATGACGGAACTTATCCGGCACCAGCCTCAACCAACCCGTTTGCGTATCCAAATTTCCCGTTCTCAAACCCGCCGTATGCGGCCAGGGCTTATGCTTATGTGAGTGCAGCGCAGTATGATGCATTAGTTGCAGCATATCACTTTAAAAATTTGTATAACCGCACAGCGCCTTACAATTTCGATCATGCGATAAAAGCGCTTATCCCTACGTCAGCATTACCGTCGTACCCAAGTGAGGATGCAGTAGTGGCTGGCGCGACCGTTGAGATCATGAAACTATTGTTCCCAACAGAGATAAACTATATTCAACAAAAGGCTGCTGAAGAAATGCAGTACCGTATTATGGCTGGTGCAAATACTCGGGGCGAGTTAAATGCAGGGCAATCATTAGGTTCACAGGTTGCTGATGTTTTTGCAACCCGTGCCCGCGGCGACCGTGCAGGCAAAGCAATTGGGACACCTGCGCAATGGACCGCGTTGCAAACCGCGCAAACTGCAAAGGGTCAGCCATTTTGGGTAAGTCTTGAGTTTCCGGCAAGGCCGCCGATGCTTCCTTTGTTTGGTAAAGTGCTTCCATTTTTGTTTGATACACTTACCGTGGTTGCATTACGACCGCCGCCGCCAAACCTTGCAGGTACAGACGCATTTAAGGCCGAACTGGCAGAGGTGCTTTCTTATAGTCAGCACCCTACTGTGGCGCACCAGCAATTGGTTGATTTTTGGGCCGATGGAGTTGCCACCTATACCCCTCCGGGGCACTGGAATGCCATTGCAGCTGATGAGTTTGTAAAACAGAATTATAGCGAGGTTCGCTGGGCGCGAAATTTTGCGTTGCTTAATATGGCCGAGATGGATGTTGCTATTTGTTGCTGGGATACTAAATATTTTTACTTTAACCAGCGGCCTACACAAGCTAATCCAAATATCAAAACCTTAACAGGTATTCCAAATTTCCCGGCGTACACGTCAGGACATTCAAACTTTAGCGCTGCTGCGGCAACTGTTTTAACTTATTTGCTGCCTGATAGGGGTACCAAGTTTACTGACCTTGCCACGGATGCATCCAACTCAAGGTTGTTTGGTGGGATACATTATCGCAGCGATGTTGAAATGGGGCTGGTAACCGGTGCCAAAGTTGGACAATACGCTGTAACCAGGGCACAAAACGACGGAGCAGGCAATTAGAAACTAAGAAAAATCAAGCTGAAACACGTACCAGAGCCTTTAACAAGGCCCTGTATTAAATTCTATTATCTAAATAATAACAAAATCTACTATTACAATTTAAACTAATCATGAAAACTACTACTACTAAATTTTTAATTGGTATTTGCTTACTTATCATATTTTCACGAACAAACGTTTTAGCGCAGGGTTGCGTTGCCATCAGGAGCACCGGCGGTATTTGCGAAATGAATGAACATCCGGATAGTGCCGCTGCATCAAAAGGATACTGGCTTTACAACAATAACGACAGGTATTACAAGTCATTCAGGCACTTTGTTGGTAAAACCGAACAATATCAACGTATTGATGTATTGCACAACAACGTAATTAATAAGGTATTCTCTACTGATAATTCATTTACTCGTGTATTCAATAACCGTTGGTCCCTTACTTTAGATTTGCCGATGATTGATAACAGCCGCTCGCAATTAAGCAACGGGACACGGTTCAGCACCCATTCATCCGGTATTGGCGACATTAATGCAACCGCTTATTACTGGTTATTTAACCCGGCAAAAGCAACCAGGGGAAATATTCAGGTTGGTGCAGGTATCAAATTTGCAACCGGAACGTATGATTATCAGGATTACTTTTTGCAGGCAGATGGTTCAAGAGTACTACAGGCGGTTGATCAGTCTATCCAGCCGGGTGATGGCGGTACGGGTTTTATAATGGCTTTAAATGGCTACTATAATTTTACACACAGCTTTGGCTTGTACGGTAACTTCTTTTACCTTGTTAATCCCCGTGATGTAAACGGGACCCCTACTTCGGCTACCCCTGCTACCTCGCTAAAGGCAAATGAAACCAGTAATATCATGAGCGTTCCAGACCAGGTGTTAATTAGGTTTGGAGCGAGCCTCGCTGTTAAAAAATGGGATTTCTCATTAGGTTTCCGCGATGACGCACTACCCGCTCGTGATTTAATTGGCGGCAGTGACGGTTTCAGAAGGCCGGGTCATATACTTAGCGCAGAGCCGGGTGCAACACTTCGCATCAGCAAAAACACCGCGATATATGCTTATGTGCCAATTGCTGTGATCCGCGACCGTGTACAGAGTGTTCCTGATATCAGGGCAACCGAGCTAACCGGTAAATACACACAAGGCGATGCTGCTTTTGCAGACT
>CAZZUU010000312.1:0-5158 GCA_964657275.1 uncultured Mucilaginibacter sp.
CCACATTTTCATAGGCTTCAACAATATCACCTACTTCAATATTATTGAAATTTTGAATGTTTAAACCGCACTCATAATTGGCAGTAACTTCTTTTACATCGTCCTTAAATCGTTTTAACGAAGCCAGCTCACCGGTATAAATTACTACCCCCTCGCGCACAATGCGTATTTTACTGTTACGGGTAATTTTACCATCCAATACCATACAACCGGCTATCGTTCCAACCTTGCTGATCTTAAAGGTTTCGCGTATTTCAACATTAGCAACAATCTTCTCTTCGAAAGTTGGTGCAAGCATACCTTCCATGGCTGCCTTTATTTCATTTATAGCATCATATATAATGGAGTATAGCCTAATATCGATCTGCTCCTGTTCGGCCAATTTACGGGCACCGCCTGAAGGACGAACCTGGAAACCAATGATGATAGCATCAGATGCCGAAGCCAGTAATACATCAGATTCTGATATTTGCCCTACTGCCTTCGAAATAATATTTACCTGTATCTGTTCAGTTGATAGTTTTAATAAGGAGTCGGACAAGGCTTCAATAGATCCATCCACGTCACCTTTAACAATAATGTTAAGCTCCTTAAAGTTGCCCACTGCAAGGCGGCGGCCAATTTCATCAAGCGTGATGTGTTTTTGCGTACGCAAGCCTTGTTCGCGTTGTAATTGTAAACGTTTGTTGGCAATTTCACGCGCTTCTACCTCTGTCTCCAGCACATTAAATTTATCACCCGCTGTTGGGGCGCCTTGCATACCCAACACCTGTACCGGTGTTGACGGCCCTGCCGATTCAACCCGCTGGCCACGCTCGTTAGTTAATGCCTTAACACGACCGCTGTAACAGCCGGCCAATATCGGGTCACCTACTCTTAAGCTACCTGCCTGTACTAAAATGGTGGTAACAATACCACGCCCCTTATCCAAAGCCGCTTCTATCACGGTACCAACTGCACGTTTATTCGGGTTAGCCTTTAATTCGAGTAATTCAGCTTCGAGCAATACCTTTTCTAACAACAGCTCGACATTTAAACCGGTTTTGGCTGATATTTCCTGCGACTGGTATTTACCGCCCCATTCTTCAACCAAAATGTTCATTGCCGATAGCTGCTCGCGTATCTTATCGGCGTTAGCGCCGGGCCTGTCAATTTTATTGAAGGCAAAAATGATCGGCGCACCGGCAGCCTGCGCGTGGTTTATGGCCTCGCGGGTTTGCGGCATCACGCTATCGTCTGCAGCTATTACAATAATTACAATATCTGTTACCTGTGCACCCCTGGCACGCATGGCGGTAAACGCCTCGTGGCCCGGTGTATCAAGGAAGGTTATTTTTCCTTTGTTATCAGGTAAGGTTACTTCATAAGCGCCTATGTGCTGGGTAATACCCCCGGCCTCGCCGCCTATAACATTTGTTTTGCGTATAAAATCGAGCAGTGAGGTTTTACCGTGGTCAACGTGGCCCATTATGGTAACAATCGGTGCACGTGAAACAAGGTCCTCCGGTTCATCAGGCTGATCAAGGCTTCCCTCTTCATCCTGGGGTTTTACAAATTCAACCTGGTAACCAAACTCATCGGCAACAATACTCAGCGTTTCGGCATCCAGCCTTTGGTTGATGGAAACAAACATGCCCAGGCTCATACAGGTGGATATGATCTGCGTTACAGAAACATCCATCATGCTGGCCAGCTCGTTGGCCGTTACAAACTCGGTAACCTTTAATACCTTTGATTGCAGCTCATTCTCCATTGCCAGTTCTTCGGCAGTGGCGGCTACATCATCACGTTTTTGACGACGGAACTTGGCACGCTGGGCAAATTTTCCGGATTTACCTGCTCCGCTTAAACGGGCAAGTGTGGCCTTAATTTGATCCTGTATATCTTTTTCTGATGGTTCTTCTTTTGGTCCGCTGCTTTGCGGTGCGTTACGGCTGTTCCTGAAATCCGGACGATTGCCGCCACCTGCATTGCCGCCTCCGGCGCCAGGCGTATTGTTGCTGCGGTTCCTGAAATCGGGACGGTTGCCACCATGCGCCTGCTGCTGCCCCGGCGGATTAGCCTGTTGCTGCGCTGCATGGTTGCCGGGCAGTTGGTTACCCGTTCCTCCACCCTGGTGATCTTTACGTTTTCTTTTACGCTTATGATCGGCATTCGTATTTGACGATGACGCAACCGGGTTACGTTTAGGTCCGTCAGCCGGCAGTTGTATCTTACCAATAACATTCGGGCCGGTTAAGCGCTCGGCTTTTGCCCTTATCACTTCCGGTTCCTGTTCCTCTGTAGTATCTTCGGTTGTATTAGTATCCGTCGCCTTTATTGGTTCAGCAGGTTGTACTGCTGGGGGTTCGGGTTTAGCCACCTCTTTGGGGGCCTCTGCTACAATTTCTTTAACCGGTTCGGGTTTTGGTACAACAACCTCGGGTTTAGCTACCGGCTCCTGCTTTTTAGCTTCAGGCGTTTCAACGGGCTGTGGCTTTGCATTAAGGTTGTTGAGGTCTATTTTACCAACTACCGTTACACCACGTAATGCCTCGCCGTTGTCTTCCTTTTTAAACTCAACAGGTTTCGGTTTTTCAACGACAGGTGTGGTGTAGTGATGGCCAATATTTTTGATCAGTATCTCTTCGTTCTCAAAATCTCTCGAACGGCGGGTTTCAACCGGTTTATCAGGGGGCGGAACGGTATCATCCTTCCTGATTTTACCGATGCTGATCTGTTTTGCCTCTTCTTTAATAATTTTATCAACAGCAAACTCTTTCAAAAGAGCATTATACATGTCGCCATCGAGCTGGGTAGTTGGGTGTTTTTGAATTTTGTACCCCTTTGTCGCCAAAAAGTCCACAATAGTGCCCGTCCCAATATTCAGCTCTTTAGCTGCCGTAAATAATTTTATAGATTTGTCTTCTGACATTTATTATATTCTTTCTCCTCTATTTTGTGCAAAAATACGATTTTAATTTTGCTTATTAGTTTTATTCAAACTCTGCCTGCAGAATTGATAACACATCTTTAACAGTTTCTTCTTCCAGGTCGGTACGTTTTACCAACTCACCAACGGTTAGCGCCAATACCGATTTTGCGGTATCAAGGCCTATACGTTTAAACTCGTCAATAATCCAGCTTTCAATTTCGTCTGAGAATTCTTCAATATCCACATCCTCATCCTGCTCGTCTGCCTCACGGTAAACATCAATTTCATAACCGGTCAATTTTCCTGCCAGTTTAATATTGTGCCCGCCGCGACCGATAGCTAATGATACCTGGTCGGGTTTTAAATATACTGCCGCCGTCTTTTTCTCATCATCTAACTTAATAGACGTGATCTTAGCCGGCGATAATGCGCGCTGTATATAAAGCTGTAAATTATTGGTGAAGTTGATTACGTCGATATTCTCGTTCTTAAGCTCACGAACGATACCATGTATACGCGATCCTTTCATACCCACGCAAGCACCTACCGGATCGATACGGTCGTCATAAGATTCTACTGCTACTTTCGCCCTTTCGCCCGGCTCGCGTACTATTTTTTTAATGGTAATGAGCCCGTCAAAAATTTCAGGGACTTCCATTTCAAATAAACGCTGCAAAAATTCGGGCGCTGTGCGCGATATAATGATCTTTGGATTGCTGTTCAGCATATCCACTTTACTCACTACTGCTTTAACGCTGTCGCCTTTTTTAAAGTAATCCGCAGGGATCTGCTCTGTTTTTGGCAGCAGCAATTCGTTGCCTTCGTCGTCAAGCACCAATGTTTCCTTTTTCCAAACCTGGTAAACTTCACCGGTTACTATTTCGCCAACGCGGTCTTTATATTTTTTAAATATCTCGTCTTTTTCCAGCTCCAAAATTTTAGAAACCAGTGTTTGACGTGCAGCCAGTATAGCACGGCGGCCAAAACTTTCCAATGTGATCTGCTCAATGTGCTCGTCGCCAACCTGCAGGGTATCGTCGAGGGTTTTAGCCTCGGCAAGCTCTATTTCCAGGTCGTCATCCTCGCTGAAACCATCCTCAACCACCTGACGCGTGCGCCAGATCTCAAGGTCACCATTATCGGTGTTGACAATTACGTCGCAATTTTCATCTGTTCCAAACTTTTTCCTGATCATACTTCTGAAAACGTCTTCCAGTACGCTCATCATGGTTGGGCGATCGATGTTCTTGAAATCTTTAAATTCCTGAAAAGAATCAATTAAATTAATATTGCTCATTTTTCACTAAAATTATTTGTTTTAATAAGTAATCATAAGCTGCTTTTTACCATCGCTCATGAGGTGTGCTACTTGAATGATATTAAAACCCTTGTTTCTGTTATTTGATTAATGGGGATAACGCTTTCCTGTACGTCGGCCTTTTTCCCTTTTTCCTTTATTTTTTCTTCTATTATAATGGCATCTTCGGTAAGGCCGTTTAACTTGCCTTCGCGTTTATTGCCATCCGCCATTTTAATGGCTAAGTTACGCCCAATATTTTTTACATATTGCCTTATTAAGGTAAGCGGCATATCAATGCCGGGCGATGATACTTCCAGGTTATAAGCATTATCTATCACGTTCTCTTCCTCTAAATGAAAGCCCACGTGCCTGCTAATGGCCACACAATCGTCAATACCAACACCCTTATCGCCATCAACCAGTACAATAAGCTTCCCGTTGCTGTGCATTTTTACATCCACTAAAAACAGGTTTGGCTTATCTGCAATCTTCTCCTCAACCAGTTCCTTTACCCTTTTTTCAATATTCATTACCTATCTGTTTTACCCGTATCCCGATAGCTACCGGGACCAAAATAATTGATTGATAAAATAAAAGAGGGGACAAACGCCCCCTCTTTTTTAATTCAGGTGCAAATGTAATTATTTAATTGGAAATTTCAAGTATGTTTTTTGGGCGGGATGCGTGATCATCAAATCGTCATGCCGTCCGCCTACCGGCGGATCGGCACCCCACAGGACAGGTCGCTTGCCTGGTAAACGCATTGCAGGCCGCCTGCCTGGCGTACACTTTGCTTGAGAGGTGCTGATCCGCCGGTAGGCGGACAGCATGACTTTTCTTCTTTATATGATTGCGCTCACCTTGCACACCGTTGCCGCGTTCCCGATCCGCCGATGGCCAGACGGGACTGGCTGTTCCTCCCCGCAATGACAAACTCTGTTTGT
>CAZZUU010000313.1:0-5148 GCA_964657275.1 uncultured Mucilaginibacter sp.
CGAGACCCTTCTTTTCAACCAGGGTGATCGAAAAATCGAGCGCTGCCTGTATTTTTTTATCGGCCGACCGGCCTTCACGTGCATCAGCGATGGAATTGATGTCGATGTGTACCAGCTTTTCGCCGATAAAGCTATGCGCAGCATTACAATAATTGCATTTGTTAACATTAGCTACGGTAAGGGCTATCAGTTCTCCTAACCTGCCTCCTAATACGCCGTTACCGAGTGCGCCGCTTAACGAAAGGTAACCATTTAAAACAGCGGGCGAGTTACCCATGGTACGCATCATGTTTGGTACCATGCCCAACTTGCCTTGTATGGCGGTAAATAAATCTTTGGATTGTCCGGTTGTTGTTTCAGGATCAAGTGCTTTTAAACGTGGCATTGTAATAGTTTTTATGTGTCACCATTGACAATACAAAGTTGCAAAGCGGGGAACGCCCCTAACATGGATAAACAACGTAAGTGCATGGACAATTGGGACAAACAACGAAGTTTGTATATCGCGAACAATAGAGGTTTTCTATGCAGGGTGCTTATTTACAATGCTGCTTTATCATCATATTCCCCCTGCAAGGCATATTTGCCAAAAATCAATAGGCCACTGGTAACGATTGGGGTAACGATAAGCAGCACAATAATGCCAAAGATCAAATCTTCCGGCTTACCCGACCTGATCCTTGGAAGGCCAAATTCGATGATGCCTACATAGGCGGTAATTAATCCAAGCAATATCCATACAACACCGAATATCCTTTTCAGCCTGTTCTTTTTAGCGGGATTTTTTACAGGCACCATGCGCTCAGCCATGTTTTCTTTCAGGTATAAAACCCCTATTACCAGGGCGATACTCATCAGCACGATGGCGTAGTTTAATCCCGCAAGGTAATAAGTCGGACTATGGGCCTCGCTCGCCTTTGATATTAAATATGTAGAGATAACCGGCGACATGCCACCGAATATTCCATACCCGATATGGTAAGGCAGTGAGAGAGACGTGTAACGAATTTTCAGGGGAAACAACTCAACCAAATAGGCCGCAGCCGGAGCAGCGGATGTGGTGACAATTATCATCAGCAGGAAAATTAAAAATACAAGCCGCCGCTCGTCGCCGGGGCAAATTTTTATAGTTTTTGTGACACTAACGTTGTTTATGCTCTGCAATTGCCTTTTTACTTCGGTATATAAAGTGCCGTCGGTGTAAAAATGTTGTGTAGTTGTAAGCGTTAGCTGCCCGGTAGCAGGCAAAGGTTGTTTTTTAATATCGACAGTCGTTGCCGACGTGTTTTCTATCTTTTTCTGAAGGTTAACGGTTTGGTAAATTTGTTCGAAAATTGGACGGAACCCTACTATTCCTAAAAAAAGGCTGAGCATTAATATCGGCTTTCGCCCGACGCGATCAGACAGCCAGCCGAAGAATATATACATCGGTACACCCAGGGTAATGCCCGTTATCAGCACCAGGTTAGCCTGGTCATAATCAACAAACATAAATTTGACAAGGAAACTTTGAAGAAAAAATGTAGAGGAATAGCCAACCACCCCAATGCCAAGCGTTAAGCCGAATAAGGCCAGCAACACCACTTTTAAATTTGCCCTGTTGCCAAATGATTCTTTTAACGGGTTGCTTGATGTTTTGCCTTCGGCCTTTGCTTTTGCGAAGAGCGGCGACTCCGACATGTTCTTTCTGATAATTACCGACAGGATAACCAATACAGTCGACAGTAAAAAAGGGAGACGCCAACCCCAGTTTTCCCAATCGGGTAACGACATCGATTTTTTTGTTACGATAATCACCACGAATGCTACAACCAAGCCAAAACCGCCGACCATCACTATCCATGATGTAAAAAAGCCGCGCCGGTTTACCGGCGCATGTTCCGCGACAAAGGTAGCAGCGCCGCCAAATTCGCCGCCTATGGCCAGGCCTTGCAGTAGCCGTAAAATAAGCACGATCAGCGGCGCCCAGAAACCGATGGTTTCGTAAGCCGGTACCAGGCCAATGGCCAGCGTGGAACCACCCATCAGCACCAGCGTAACCATAAAGGTATATTTCCGCCCGATAAGATCGCCCAGGCGGCCAAAAAATAAAGCGCCAAAAGGCCGTACCAGCATGCCTGCCGCGAAGGTGGCCAGCGTAGCCATGAAGGCCGCGGTTGTATTATCCTTCGGAAAGAATTTGGTAGATATGATAGTGGCCAGGGCGCCAAATATATAAAAATCGTAAAATTCAACAAGCGCCCCGATGGTAGACGCAGCGATAACCGGAACCAACGATTTCGCAGGATTGTGGGACGGACTTGGCTGCATCCTTAGGTGTTAAAGTTTGTTACCGGTGTGTTTAATCAACACGTAATAATAACGAAAAGGATTGACAAACAATAATACACTAGTTTTTATCTTGCTGTTAATCAGATAGTCGCTATCCCTTTAGCTGTCGGGATGGGTGCGGTATCAGGAGAGAAATATCACATAGAAATTTCAAAAATGAAGAAGAGAAACAACATACTGCGGATAACCCAAATATCTAGGTCAGCAGTCGCGAAAAGCAAGTAACACTGTACTGTTGCATGAAAGAAAACCGTATAACACTAACGTATTAACCATAAAAAAAAAGCCACCTCAGCGGTGGCCTTTGAATTTATTTAAGGTTGCCCGATTCCCCCGGCTGAGCCATAAACCTGCCCGTTAGCATAGCTGGCGTCACTTGCCGCAAGCTGCACATAAATGGAAGCCAGTTCTGCAGGCTGTCCGGGTCTTCCCAGCGGTGTATTGCCGCCAAACTGTTTCAGCTTTTCCTGGGTAGCCCCACCGCTAACCTGTAGCGGTGTCCAAATAGGGCCCGGTGCAACACCATTAACCCGGATTCCTTTCGGCCCTAGTTGTTTAGCCAGCGATTTTACGTAATTCATGGTCGCTGCTTTGGTCTGCGCATAGTCGTACAGATCAGGTGAAGGGTCGTAAGCCTGTTCAGATGTTGTACCTATGATAACGGAACCCGGCTGCAAGTGTGGCAGTGCCGCTTTAATGATCCAAAATGGCGCATAGATATTTGTTTTCATAGTCCAGTCGAATTGTTCGGTCGAAATATCCGCTATGGAAGCATGTGATTGCTGGCGTCCTGCATTGTTTACTACGATGTCAAGCCCTCCCAGACCCTTCACAGCATCTTCTACCAGCCGCTCACAGAAAGCTTCATCACGCAGATCACCGGGAATAGCTATTGCCTTACGCCCTTCAGCTTTTATAAGTTCAATAACTTCTTTAGCATCTGGCTCTTCAGTTGGGAAATAATTAATAGCCACGTCGGCCCCTTCACGGGCGTAAGCTATAGCGGCTGCGCGGCCCATGCCCGAGTCGCCCCCGGTTATCAACGCTTTACGGCCGGCTAACCGCCCAGACCCTTTGTAACTTGTTTCGCCGTGATCGGGCCTCGGATTCATTTTACTCGCCAACCCCGGCCACGGTTGTGATTGGCCCTCAAAGGGAGGTGCAGGAAATTTGGTTACCGGGTTTTCTAAAGCTTTTGTGTTCATGTTTTGTTTTGTTGATTTACCGGCTGCAAAAACCGGTGATACTGCTGCAGCAGCCAATGCTGTCCCTAAACCAGCAACAACCTGTCGCCGGCTCACTTTATTACCATCATTCATTTTAGTCTTTTTTCTTTGGAACTTTCGCCCCCGCCTGCCTTGCTTCAGACAAGCCTATAGCGATCGCCTGTTTTCTCGATGTCACTTTTTTTCCGCTGCCGCTTTTTAGCGTGCCTTCCTTTTCTTCGTGCAGCGCCTTATGGACTTTGTCCTGCGCTTTTTCTGAATATTTCGCCATGTGTTTGATTGGTTAATTTTTGATTAAAAAATTATCTGCATTTTATAATTTTTAACAAAAAACACTTTCACAGGTTTTAAAAAAAATCACAAATCATTACCGGCAGTCGTTAATAAAATAATGCCGGTAATGAGATAAATATAAAGACGGATATGAAAGTTTAAATAGCCGGATGGCGGGTTAATTGCTCAAGCTACCCGGGCGACTATTTTTTTATAGAGCCCGCTTTGGATGCGCTCTTTTTCCTTGAGGTTAAGCTTATAGAGGAGTGGTACGTTACGTTTGCAACGCCCCAATAAATTTATTTTTTTACAACATCGTTAATATCGCTGATGTCGGAAACAAACTGGTCCGGGGTTTCATTAGGGAAACCATCCCATGCCTTTAAAACTTTTCCGTTTTCGTCAACTAAAAGCGTGTAAGGAAATTTACCGTCGGCATTATATTTATCGGCTAGCGCCTCGTTCAGCTTAACCTGCTCGCTGCTTAACTGGTTCTTTTTTTGCCGCGGAAAATCGGCCCGTACTAAAACAAGTTTGTCGGCCGCATAATTTTCGAAAGCATTTGATTCTAATATCTCTTTACGCAAACGGATACATGGCCCGCACCAATCCGAGCCTGAAAAATTGATCAGTATTAATTTATGCTTTTCGGCGGCTTCTTTTTTTGCTATGCTAAAGTCCCCTAACCAGGTGGCCGGGGTTGAGAAAGCCATGAGGAAAAATATCGCTAATAATTTCATTGTGTTTTATTTAAAACCTAAACTTAATGATACAACGTCTGATACCAGGTCGGTAGTTTGGGTGTAATGCCCGTATCTTATTTCAAGTTCGTGAAGGCCCTGCCAGCCGAATACGCCGTTAGGCGGAGCAACCCTAAAGCCTATCCCATAAAATCCGCTGCGGAATTTTGAATATTCATAATTGCTCGTATAATATTCATCCGTCGGGCTATGTACACCGTACGGCGCAAAATACTTAGACGCTGTTTGATCGTAATACCTGTAAAATGGCGAAACAGAGAAAAAGGGTGTTATTTTATATGGAACCTCTAACCCTACGGTATTGGACTTTATCCCCCAGTTATCCAAATAATAACGGTAATACGACCGGATGATAATGTTATCGCCCAGGAAGTAATTTAGCCTGATACCTACAGGCAATTTAAACCTTGAAGACGGAAGGTTCTCAACGGTGTCTTTACCTGTGTTAAAATAAACCCTATGGAAAGGCAGGCTCAAAAATCCCTGCTGCGTTACCACATCGCCCAACAACATGATCTGCAGACGCGAATTGATCATTTGCGAATAACTCAAGGCCG
>CAZZUU010000314.1:0-5145 GCA_964657275.1 uncultured Mucilaginibacter sp.
TCTGCATATTTGCACATTTGCACATCACATCAAAATGCATTTTCTATATCCAGCCTTTCTATTTGCATTGTTAACGCTGGCTATACCGGTAATTATTCATCTTTTCAATTTCCGCAGGTATCAAAAGGTATATTTCAGTAATGTTCAGTTTCTGAAGGAAATACAGGAACAGCAATCGCACCGCAAAAATTTAAAGGAGCGTTTAATATTAGCGGCACGTATGCTGGCATTAGCTTTTTTGGTACTGGCATTTGCAAAGCCTTATATTCCGGGCCAAAATGCGGGGAGTGCCGGCAAACAACAGGTGGTAAGCATATTTGTAGATAACTCCTACTCCATGCAAACCCTCAACAGGGAAGGCACACTACTCGACGAAGCCAAACGCCGCGCAAAAGAGATTGCATCGGCCTATAATATAAACGACAGCTTTCAGTTGCTTACGCAGGATTTTGAAGGCAGGCACCAGCGTTTGCTAAGTCGCGATGAATTTAATGACGCGGTCGGCGCGGTGAAGATAAGCCCCCAAAGCCGCAGCTTGCAGCAGATCGTTGCCCGGCAGCAGGGCCTGCTGGATATGCACAAAAATGCGATCAGGTCGGTTTATGTACTGTCGGACTTTCAAAAAAACATGGCGACAGTACAACCGGTAAAGGCAGATAGCGGCCTGCATATCAATTTGGTGCAGCTTAAAGCCAGTACATTGCCCAACGTAGCAGTTGATTCCGTTACCTTATTGAGCGCCATTCACCGGCCCGGCGAAAGCGAAAAGGTGGTGATAAGGCTGCATAATTATGCGGATGAAAAGGCTGAAAAGATACCCCTTAAACTGCTGATAAACGGTGAGCAAAAGGCTTTGGGCAGTTATACCGTAAATGCGCGGTCAACGCAATTTGATACGCTGGTATTTTCGGGCTTACAGGCAGGTTGGCAGCGCGCCGAAATTTCATTACAGGATAACCCGGTAACTTTTGATAATCAGTTTTATTTTTCGTTTGATGTAAAGCAGCAGATGGCAGTTTTACTGATTGACAGGGGCATGCCTAACCCCTACCTGAAAGCAGTTTTTGCCGCAGATGGCTTTTTCGCCACTAAACGCGTACCAGATGGCAATGTGGATTATGCAGCGTTGAATACCTATCTATTAATTGTTTTAAGCGATGCCAATTCAATATCAGCCGGGTTGGCGCAGCAATTGAAAGCTTATGTGAGCAAAGGCGGCACCCTGGCTATTTTCCCCTCAGCCACCGCCGACCTTGCCAGTTATAAAGCATTTTTACAGCCCATGAATGCAGGTTATCCTGAAAAGTTAATAACAGCAATCACCAAAGTATCGGGCATCAACCTGCAAAACCAGGTCTTTAAAAACATTTTTGAATCCTTCCCAAAAAATCCTGACCTGCCGATCGTAAAAAAATATTACCAGCTTAGCACTTCATCAAATAACCGTGTCGAAAACTTAATGACCTTGCCGGGCGGCGGGCCATTTTTGTCTGTATACAAATGCGGCAAGGGAAAAGTTTATGTGTCGGCGGTTTCATTAAGTGAGGATTTCAGCAACCTGCCGGCGCACGCGCTTTTTGTACCGGTAATGTTTAGGATAGCCTTGCTCAGCGGTCACGATCAGCCATTATTTTATACGCTGGGGCGCGATGAATCAATTGAAACTGTACCTGTTCAGGCAAGTGATAAACAACTGTTAAAGCTGGTCAAAAACGGTCAAAGTATTATACCCGACACCAGGCAGGAAGAAAGCAGCACGATGCTTTATATTGCCGATCAGTTACACGAAACGGGCATTTATGATCTCAAAAAGCAAGATAGCACCGTAGCCCTGTTGGCGTTTAACGATAACAGAAGTGAATCGGACCTGAGCTATTTGAACAATACCGAACTTGCCAGATTAGTGCCGCAGGCAGGCCTGGTTTTAGAGAGCGGCAAGGCGTCGTTAAAAGGTGCCGTAACAGAAACAAATTTCGGCTTACAATTATGGAAACTTTGTATAATTTTGGCATTGATTTTTCTGGGGGCTGAAATCTTGCTGATCAGGTATTTAAAAACCGATCGCAGGCGAGTTTCACAACCGGTTTAATCGATAACTCACCTAAAGCAGCGCAAATGAATTTGCTCATCAAATCCGCAACCATCATTGACCCCAACTCGCCCTTTAATCAGCAAATTGTTGATATTTTAATTGAGAAAGGGGTTATTACGAGGATAGCTCCCGAACTGGAAGCCGATGCAGAGGTTGTTGAAGCCGAAGGCAAATACATTTCTCCCGGCTTTTTTGATCTGAATTGCAATATCGGTGAGTTGGGGCTCGAAACTAAGGAAGACTTATACACAGGTACAAAAGCAGCAGCAGCAGGCGGTTTTACAGGCGTGGTATTGATGCCAAACACCATCCCTCCTGTACATTCAAAAGCCGAAATCGAATACTTAATGAACAAGGCCAGGAAAAACCTGGTGGATATATACCCGCTTGGCGCGATCTCTCACAAACGCGAGGGTAAAGACCTGGCAGAAATGTACGACATGTACCTGAGCGGCGCTAAAGCCTTTACAGACGGCAACAGGCCGGTACAGGATGCAGGGTTGATGGAGCGTGCCCTGCTTTATGCACAAGGATTTGACGCACTCATATTCTCATACCCTGAAGACACCGCCATCGCCGGTAAGGCGAAAGTTAATGAAGGTGAAGTGAGCACGCTGCTGGGCATGAAGGGCATACCGTCATTAGCCGAGGAGCTGATGATAGCGCGCGACCTTTATCTTGCCGAATACACCGGTTCCAAAATACATTTCAGCACCATATCCACCACACGCTCGGTAGAGTTGATAAGAGAGGCCAAACGTAAAGGTGTTGAAGTAACATGCGACGTAGCTGCCCATCACCTGGTGCTTACTGATGAAGCACTGCTCGGCTTTGACAGCCTGTACAAAGTAAAACCCCCGCTCCGCACACAGGACGATGTTGATGCTCTTTTAAAAGGCGTAAATGATGGCACCATCGATGCCATCGTATCGCAGCATACGCCGCACGAGGTTGAGTTTAAAAATGTTGAATTTGAAGTGGCAGAGTATGGCATCATTGGTTTACAAACTGCATTCTCCCTCGCCCTGTGCGCCGGGCTGGATATCAACGTTATCATACAAAAAATGGCGATCAGTCCCCGCCAGATACTGAACGTCGAAGTTCCTACCATCATCGAAGGTCAGCAAGCCAACCTTGTACTGTTTGACGTAGATGCCGAATGGGCGTATAATAAGAAAAACAACCTATCCAAATCATACAATTCGCCTTACATCGGCCAAAACCTGAAGGGGAAAATACTGTTAACCTGCAATAACAATTACCTATATAAATAACGTAAACATGATCGATTCGAAAGTAAAATCAGCCATTAAGGCTGCATTAACCGCTTTTTCAACATACAGCAGCTTTGATGCCAAACCATTCACGGATATATTTAATGAGCTATTTTCGTCAGATAAAGATTTCATGTCGAAGGTTGCTATGCTGGATGAAGTTTTTGATGACTATAGCAAAATGGACAGCTTACGCGAAGTGTTTTTCGATCTGCTGATGATCAACTTCTTTAGTGCTGATGTAAAAAAACTGGAAGAAGATTACCTGGATTCACCTGAATGGGAAGCAATTGAAGAGGAAACACTTGATCGCGGTACGGAGCTTTTAAACCTGCTTTTATATTTGAATGAATGCGAAGATGAAGATATAGAACCCGAACTGGATGATTATTTAAAAGAATTTCTGCTGGTTGATGAAGACGAGTTCCAGGACGAATATGCCATATACGAGCCCGTTATAGCTAACCAAATATTGATGGAGAGCCCTGTTACCGAAATTGGGCAGGTAGCCAATCAGTTGCCCGATGACTCGGAATTGAAAGAGTTGTTTTATCCATTAATGTGCTTTTTCCAAAACACCAACCCTTCTATCGAAGAAAAAGACATGATAGCCGCAAGCGCCCCCGATAAAGAATTTGATATGGCTGTTTTGGATATTTTAGTTAGCTTTCAATAATCATTACCTTTTAGCCGATCCGATGGATAATATAGAGCAACAAATAAAAATGAATGGCATTAAAACCGGTGTGTTTTTAGGCCTTATTGTAACGGCATTGAGTATTCTTTCCTACTATTTTATTATTTCTATATATTACTCGCCGATTTTGTTTATCGCCGTCCCCATTCTGCTTTCTAAATTCATACCAATTTTACTAGTCGTTTTCTTTTCATTTAGTCAGCGGAAGCAAATTGGCGGCTACTGGACTTTTAAACAAGCAACAACCGGCATATTTGTTATGCTTTTCACAGCATACATTATTCAGTTGGTAGGTAAAGACCTGATTTTTGATAAATGGATAGAACCAAACAGTATAGTCAACACTCAAAAAGTTGCGTTGACGACAATGGCTAAAAAGATGAAGATGGAAGGCGCTAAACCGATCGAGATTGATAAAAACATGATCGACTTAAAAGATGAGTTTCGTCGTCAACGAAACATTACCGTTGGCAGTACCATACAGGGCATTGTATTCTCTACGCTGTTTGCATTTGTTTTTGCTATTATTTTTGCCTCACTTTTTAAGAAGGACCCGCCGGGATATACCACCGATTTACAATAATTACCCCCGGGTAATAACCACAACAAAGAAGCGGCCCTTTCAGTTAAGAAAAGGCCGCTTCTTTGTTTACACGGATGATCTATTTCTTTATAACCTGCTTTACAATATCGTTACCAAATACAAATACCATCAGGGTGATTAATATTACAAAGCCCACTATTTGCGCACGTTCTAAAAACTTATCGCTCAGCGGTTTGCCTTTTATCATTTCGATGATTAAAAACAAGGCATGACCACCATCAAGTGCCGGTATTGGCAATAGATTGGTTAGTGCCAGTACCATCGATAAAAATCCCACCAGCCCCCAAAAACGTACCCAATCGATATGGGTACCAAACATGGTGGCAATTGCAACCGGGCCGCCAACGGCTTTATTAAACTTAACTTCTCCTTTAAATACCTTTCCAAGTCCTTTTGCATTATCGGCAAATGTGCTCCATGCTCTTGTAGCGCCTACAGGCAGCGAACCAAAAAAGCTAAAGATTAATCGTTGCTCTTT
>CAZZUU010000315.1:0-2365 GCA_964657275.1 uncultured Mucilaginibacter sp.
GGTTTCAAAAGCCTCGGTAATGTGTTTTATGGTGATGGTTTCGTGCATGCAGCCCAGGTTTTTCACCAAGTCTTCCGCATCTTTTATGGAGTGGTCACTCGAAAAACGGGAAGGTAATAACACGGCCATTACGTTTTCCGGCCCCAGCGCTTCGGCAGCTAACGCACAAACAACGGCAGAATCGATGCCCCCGGATAACCCTAATATAGCCTGCTTAAAGCCCGACTTATGGAAGTAATCTTTAATGCCTAAAATAATGCCCTGGTGTATTTGCTCGATATTGCTTTGGCGTTCGGCCTGAAGCGTGGTTTGATGTTCGAATGTGACGGATGCATTATTATCCAAATCATAATACGCAACGTGCTCCACAAAATAAGGCATCTCATCAATAAGTTTACCGGTATTATCAAATACCAGGGAGCCACCGTCGAAAATCAATTCAGTTTGCGCCCCTACGTGATTTACATATAACAGTGGAAGGTTGTAACGTTTGGCATTGTCGCTCAATATGGTAATGCGCTCCTCATCGTGATTATAAGCAAACGGCGACGCGGCTATGTTGATCATTACGTCTGGCTTTTGCCCGATCAGGATATCCATTGGCCGGGTTACGTATAGCGGGTTTTCGAAGGTGTTCCACAGGTCTTCACAAATGGTGAGCGCTATGCGGTGGCCCTTGAAATCAATACAATGAAATTCGGTTGCAGGCTCAAAATAACGGTATTCGTCAAAAATGTCATAGTTTGGCAGCAAGGCTTTGTTAGCGACGGCTTTAACCTCACCGTTTTCAATAAAATAGGCGGAGTTGCTTAGATCCTTGCCTTCGGTACGATGGTTTGGTGTGGGCAAGCCTATGATACAGGCGATATCCGTACAATGCGTTGCAATTTGCCGCGCTGATGTCTCGCACAGATCGATAAATTCATCAAACTCCAAAAAATCCCGCGAAGGGTAACCGCAAACGCACAGCTCAGAAAATACAATAAGATCAGCGCCGTTTTCGCGGGCCGTTTTTATATGATCAATGATCTTTGCAGTATTCGATTCAAAATTTCCGATATGATAATTAAGCTGGGCTAACGCAATCTTCATTTATAGTTATTTTAAAAAGGGCATCTAACTAACGCTTGAAATCCCCTGATCGGCATATTAAATGCAAATAAAAAAATTAATTTTGCTCAAAGGATAAAAAATGGCCCCTGTCAGCAAAACAAAACAAATTTACTTATTTTTTTTGATCAGCCTGTTAATTACAGCCTGCGGGCGAAGCAAAAAGGTTGATGTAAGCAATATAAAGGTTGATGTTAAAATTGAACGCTTCGACAAAGAATTCGATGAATTACGCACAAAACCGATGGCGCAGCAGGCCCTTTACCTGCAAAAAAAGTATGGCGCCTTTTACCGGCACGTTGTTGCCCTGATGATACAGGATGATAATGTGAACATTAACGATACAGCCTACTTTAAACTTTTGCGCCAGGTTTTTGCCGGCCAACCTTATCAGGACCTCAAACATGATGTTGATTCTGTTTACCCCGACGTTGATAAGCCGCAGGAAGAATTAGCCGATGCCTTCAAACATGTTAAATATTACTACCCGCAAAAAACATTGCCGCACGTTTATGCCTATGTTTCGGGTTTTGAGGTGCAAACCATTATTGGCGATGGTTATTATGGTATTGGGCTCGATTTGTTTTTAGGGGGTAACTCAAGGTTTTATCCGGCATTAACAGAGGCATATCCGCGTTATCTATCGCGGAATTTCAATGAGGAAAATATAGTGCCGCGCGTAATTGAAGGAATGGCCCGTGAGGATATGTACCCCGAAAGTGACAGCAGTAAATCGTTACTTTCAAAAATGGTTTATAACGGTAAGATCATGTATTTTATAGATCAGATGTTACCGGACGTGCCGGATTCCACCAAGATAGGTTATACCGATGCACAATTGAAGTGGTGCGACCAGTTTCAGTCAAAAATATGGGCTTACTTTTTAGATGAGAACCTGTTGTATGAAACCGACTATCCAAAAATCCAAAAATATTTAACGGAAGCCCCTTTTACACCCGGCCTGGGTGAAAAAAATGAGTCGGCACCAAAACTTGCGGTTTGGACGGGTTGGCAAATTGTAAGGGCATATATGGATAAGCATCCGGAAGTCACTCTGCCTATGTTGATGCTTAATACCGATGCTCAAAAGATATTAAATGAAGCTAATTACCGGCCGAAATAGCTGATGGTCGATGGTCCATAGTCCATAGTTCATGGTTCATGATCGGGTTGAATATATTAGTTTAAAGCTGGCGCAAACTAAGCAAATCCGTTTAACATAGTTTAACCGAATTCAAAATGTTAAATTGTTAAA
>CAZZUU010000315.1:2375-5145 GCA_964657275.1 uncultured Mucilaginibacter sp.
TTTTTTACGCTTTTCATCGGCTTTTGTCCAGCAGGTAGGAAGAAGAGAATAGAAAGGGAGCTTCGAAATACTGCCAACTATGGTCCATCGACCATCGTCTATGAACTGCCTAACTTATTTCAAGATGGCGAAAACAGCCTTAAGGGCAACGCCTACACCAAGAATCAGGATGATGTTTGCAACAATAGATGCATATTTAAAATCAGCAAAACGCAGGTAAACGCCAACTATACCTATAACTATAGCTACTACTAATAACAAATAGTGACTTTCTGAATTTGCTTCCTCTGTTTTATTCATTGCATTGGTGTGTAAGTGCGCAGCAAAAATATAAATGTTTAGCGAAATGATAAATTGTTTTTCAATTTTATTATTGGGGTGATCTGAATAGTGAGTGGTGAGTTGTTAATAGGGAGGAGCGACCGATCAGTAATACGATAATAATAAGATGTATGGCAGCAGTATTTTTTTAAATTATCTATATTTTATACGGAAAAAACGTAGCCAATAAGCATAAACAGCAGTTAAAACGATGTAAGTGAATAATAAGTTATAATTTTAGGTTACCTTTTTGCATTTTGCTGCGTAACATATACTAAACCTAACAAATGAGAAGATTTTTACTTTCTATAAGTATTATCATATTTCTTTTCTCCTTATCTTTTGACGCAGTGGCGCAAAGCAATCAAACGGTAGTTACCGGGGCAAATACTACTGCGATTAATTTTCCGCCAGGCCAGTTTTGTGTTTATAATTGGGTTAATAATATGCCGGGCATCGGATTGGCAGCGAGCGGCACTGGAAATATTCCTTCTTTCACAGCTGTAAATACAGGGCTGACTGCCGTTACTGCTACGATTACAGCTACTCCTGCATCATCGGGCTTTGCTTATATCGCCAATGGAGGATCCAACGATGTCTCAGTGGTTAATACGGCAACAAATAAGGTGGTTGCCACCATCCCGGCCGGCACTTTTCCATACGGCGCGGGTGCGAGCCCCGATGGCAGCAGGGTTTACGTAGCCAATGCATCTTCGAACAATATTTCGGTGATTAATACAGCTACAAATATGGTTATTGCCACAATTTCAGTTGGTGCAGAGCCCGACGGGGCTTGCGTGAGTTTGGATGGGAAAACGGTATATGTTTCATGTGCAGATGGCATGGTTTACGTAATAGATGCAACAAGCAATTTTGTGATATCGAGTATTGCCGCAGGGATATTTCCGGCTTGCCCGGTGATAAGTCCCGATGGTACACGTTTATATGTCGTAAATGGTGGCAGTAATACGGTTTCGGTAATTAATACACTAACTAATAACGTGGTATCCACTATTAACGTGGGGAATTTTCCGGAGGGACCGGCGATAAGCCCCGATGGCCTGAGTTTGTATGTACCCAATACTTTTGACAACGACGTTTGGGTAATTAGTACCGCTACCAATGCGGTTTTAGCCGTTATACCGGTAGGCAAATATCCCGAAGGCGTGTCAATAACGCCTAATGGCAACACTGTGTATGTAGCAAACCAAATGTCTAATAGTGTTACTGTAATCAGTACTGTATCTAATGCAATAATAGCAACTGTGGCCGTGGGCAAAAACCCGGATTGCGTACTGGTAAGCGCGGATGGCAGCGTTGTATATGTGCCAAATCAAAACTCGAACAACGTGTCGGTGATCAGTACTGCAACCAACACGGTAACCGCAACAATCGCGGTTGGGTCGCACCCGATTTCCACAAGCCATTTTTTAGTTGGCGGTACCGGATGCACCGGTACGCCGGTTACGTTTGATATCACCGTAACGCCGCCGCTTTCTCCCACTATTAAACCCGGCACGGTAACCGGCCTTATCTCAGCATGCGCAGGCACATCTTCGGCAAGCCCATATTTGCAGCAATTTCCGGTTTCCGGTGTTAGTTTAACCGGTAATATTACGGCAAACGCCCCTACAGGTTTTGAAATTTCTCTTTCCGCAGCAAGCGGCTATGGCAGCAGCTTATCCGTTCCCCAAACCGGCGGAATAATAAACCCTGCGGTGATATATGTACGGTCGGCTGCCTCCGCGCCGACAGGTAATATATCCGGGAATGTAATTTTAAGTTCGCCGGGCGCAACCAATCAAGTGATTTCCGTTACAGGCGTAGTGAATGCCCTGCCAGTAGTAAATACCGTAAGCAATCAAACCCTGCCAGACGGTACCGCCACAAAAGCTGTTAGTTTTACAGGCACGGGAAATAATATATACAGTTGGGTTAATAATACGCCCGGAATAGGCCTGGCGGCTAACGGCTCAGGAGATATCCCGTCGTTTACCGCTATAAACACGGGCAGCAGCCCGGTAACTGCCACTATAACGGTAATGCCGGTGCCGGTAGGAAATGCCTTTATAGTAAATAATAAGGATAATACAGTGTCTGTTATAAATACTGCAACAGCCAGCGTGATAGCCACCGTAAATGTGGGTCTGGCGCCTACCGGGGTGGTAGTGAGTCCGGAAGGCGGCCTGGTATATGTAACAAACGAAAACTCAAACAACGTATCGGTAATCAGCACGGCAACAAACGCTGTTATTTCCAGTATTCCTGCCGGTACAACTCCGTATGGCATATCAATAAGCCCCGACGGCAGCATGATATACGTCGCAAATTACAATGCTAACACCGTTTCAGTGATCAATACAGCAACGTATATGCTGGTTGCCACTATAACCGTTGGTGCTACACCTAACGGTATATGCGTAAGTCCTGATGGTACCACGGTTTATGT
>CAZZUU010000316.1:0-5143 GCA_964657275.1 uncultured Mucilaginibacter sp.
AAGAGCCAAGAAACAAGAATTAGAAGTCAAAGCTAGTTCGTTGAATTGAGGTGAAATAAAATAATGCATCAAATAATTTCTTTATTCTTGACTCTTGGTTCTTGAATCTTGGTTCTTAACTTTATTTGCTATTTTCATTGCATGAAACTTCAAAGCGGTTATTTAGCTGATTTTGTTTCTTTACTTTTTCCTGAACTTTGCGCTGCGTGCAGGGCCAGCCTTGTGGCGAATGAGTACCTGGTATGTACCGATTGCCTTTACAATTTACCATTCACCAATTTTCACCAACAGCCAGACAATGTAGTGGCACGTCAGTTTTGGGGTAAAATTAACCTGGAAGGTGCTTATGCACTTTATTATTTTAACAAAGGCGGTAAGATCCAAAACTTAATGCACCTGTTTAAATATAAGGGAATACGGCAAATTGGCAATTTGTTAGGGAACATTGCTGGTGAGCAGCTGAATAAAAATGAGATCTTTCATACCGTTGAAATCATCATACCGGTACCGCTGCATAAAAAAAGAATGCGTGAACGCGGTTATAATCAAAGCGCCTGTTTTGCCGAAGGCCTGGCTTCAAAATTAAATGCTGTTGTAGAAGATGATAACCTGGTAAGAAAAACGGCAACCGAAACTCAAACCCATAAATCCCGCTTTGCGCGGTTTGAGAATATGCAGGATGTGTTTGTTGTTAATTATCCGGAAAGATTAATAAACAAACATGTTTTATTGGTTGACGATATTATAACTACCGGTTCTACCTTAGAAGCCTGCGGATCACAATTGTTAAAAATTGAAGGATTAAAACTGAGTATCGCTACAATAGCTTATGCGGAGTAAGGATCACAGATTTTTTATTGATTTGTTAGGCAATATATAGCAAATGGGACAAGGTTGTTCCCCGCAATTCCTATTGAAACAATTATAGAACTGCATTGGGTTAACTGTGCTCGGATGTTAAGTTGTCAACTGGGTGCGATTTGTAACGATATCTTCAAGTACCCTAAAATCTAATGTTTAAACTGAACATGGGCTTCATAAATTATCATGAGACGAAATATTGGTATCCCACTCTTTAATTTTTCGCATCAGGTCGTCATACCACTCCAAATATTCTCCATCAAGGCCACCGAAATGACTATTGAAACTGGCTAAGTAAGTTCTTGCCTTTTTGCTACCTGAAATGGCACTCATAAACAGCTTGTCCGCTATCTCCATGTTAACATTATTAACGGTATTTGGCTTGACTGGCTTTTGGATAGACACCTCGTATTCGTCGAGTACCGACTTTATTTCTTGTTGATTGTACTTAAGTATTTGGCGATTAACGTTAAAATCCCTTCTTGCTTCACCATTTTGGAAAAAGATATGTTCGATTGTCCAAACCGTCCATTTGTTCTGCATATTTTTTCCAGTAGGTAGACTATCTAAAGTCTCAACAATCAAAGTATCCTTGTATACCTTTAACTGACATTCCAATACTGCGCCCCAAAATTTAATCACCTTATTTTCACCGCAGACCGCAAGAACAAATTCTGAATAAAAAGTCCTTCCTTTTGCAACTTCTGTATCTTTGTATCCGCATAAAGCAATTGACTCATAATTGGAAAGACTAAAAACCGTATCCGCCTTTTTTGCCTTAGAATAACCAAACTCGTTTGGGGGGCAATTGCAGGATTGTAATATATACTGTGCGTGAGATAAAACAGTCAGTAGGCAAAATAAGGCAAGTAGCAATCCTTTCATTTACTCGCTAATTTAAAAAAAACCTTATCCCATTTGCTATATATCGTCCGATTCGTTTGATTTCACAGATTTATCAGCTCATCGCTCAAATCTTAACATTTGCACATCTGCATATTCGCACATCCGCACATCAACCTAGGACACTTTCTGGTAAGCGCTTAGCTTCTCGAATAAATTTTTGGGATCAAAAGGCTTTACGATATAATCATTCATACCGGCGTCTTCAATTTCAACTCTTTCGCTGTTTAATATCGATGCGGTAAGGGCGATTATTGGTATTTCCTGGAAATAGGATTCCTGCTTTGAACGTATAACGCGGGTTGCTTCAACGCCACCCATTTCGGGCATATAAACATCCATTAATACTACATCATAATTGCGGTTGCTTTCCAGCATATCGATGGCCTGTAAGCCATTTTCAGCAAAATCGGCATTAGCGCCCCATTTTAACATTACCTTATTAATCAATAGCCTGTTTATCTGGTTGTCATCAACAACCAGAACATTAATTTTTAATCCTGTTTCCACTTAATGTAAAATTTATATCATATCAGGTCTTTTAAACGTTAACAGCTCCTAAAAGGTTAAGCGTTTTTGTGATATTATCAAATTTATTATCTTTTGATTAAATAAGTAACAAACACGAAGAAAAATAATGTCGCGCAACCAGCGTTATCGTTAATTGTCGTCTTTCCCGCTATACAGCGGAAATTCTTCCATCAGTTTGTGGACTTTTTTCTTAACTTTTTTGATGGAATGTTCATTGTCAGGATCTTTTAACACCAAATCTATTAGCTCAACAATGTCTTCCATATGTTTTTCTTTCATCCCCCGGGTGCTGATAGCGGCTGTTCCTACCCTTATACCCGAGGTAACAAACGGTGATTTATCATCATAAGGCACCATGTTTTTATTTACGGTAATATCGGCGGAAACTAATGCGCTTTCGGCCAGTTTACCTGTGATGTTCTTATTCCGCAGGTCTATCAATATCAAATGATTATCCGTGCCGCCCGAAACTATCTGGTATTCGCGATCTGTAAATGCCTTCGCCATAGCAGCGCCGTTCTTTTTAACCTGCAATATGTATTTCATATAATCATCGGTTAAAGCTTCGCCAAATGCGATCGCCTTTGCTGCAATAATATGTTCAAGCGGGCCGCCCTGGGTACCCGGGAAAACAGCCATGTCTAATACCGACGACATCATCCTCACCTCGCCTTTTGGCGTTTTTAAACCAAATGGATTTTCGAAATCTTTCCCTAACAAAATCATCCCACCGCGCGGGCCACGCAGTGTTTTATGGGTAGTGGTAGTAACAATATGGCAATGCGGTAGCGGATCAGTCAGCAAACCTCTCGCAATTAAACCGGCAGGGTGCGATATATCGGCAAGTACAAGTGCACCAACTTCGTCGGCTACTTTACGGATAAATTCATAATCCCAATCGCGCGAGTATGCCGAGGCACCGCAAATGATCATTTTTGGCTTTTCTTTTAACGCTACTTTTTTTAGCTGCGCATAATCAACAAGGCCGGTATCTTTTTTTACCCCATAAAAATGAGGCTCATATAATTTTCCTGAAAAGTTAACCGGTGAACCATGTGTTAAATGGCCGCCATGAGAAAGGTCAAACCCTAAAATTTTATCGCCGGGCTGCAAACAAGCCAGCATCACAGCCGCATTCGCCTGTGCGCCGGAGTGCGGCTGCACATTGGCCCATTCGGCATTGAATAGTTGTTTTGCCCTGTCGATAGCTATTGTTTCAATTTGGTCAACTACCTCGCAACCGCCATAGTAGCGTTTTCCCGGTAATCCTTCGGCATATTTGTTGGTTGCAACCGAACCGGCTGCTTCCATAACCTGCCTGCTCACAAAATTTTCTGACGCAATAAGCTCAATGCCTTCTTCCTGGCGTTGCTGCTCTTCGTCCAACAGCTTAAAAATTAATTTGTCTCTTTTCATATCTTTTTAAAAACGGCGCTAAGTTAGTAAAAAGAGATTAGAGATTAGTGGTTAGAGACCGGAGATTGGTTGAAAATTGTTTCGCTTTTAGCTTACCAATTGTTTTATAAAATCGTCGTTAAAATCATTAGCGAAGTGAATAACATTCGGCAGGTTTTTAAACTCGTCGGCCTCATGTGTGGTGGTGAGAATCACAGCCTGCATACCGGCATTTGCAGCCGCTTCCGCACCTTTCGGTACATCTTCAAACACCAGGCAGTCGGCAGGCGCAATATTTAAGAGTTGTGCGGCTTTTAAAAATGTTTCGGGGTGTGGTTTGCTTAAAACTACATCATCCGCGCTCACGATGGCTTTAAAATAATGCCGGATGTTAAGATTATCCAGCACGAAATCAATATTAAACGGAATAGCCGCCGAACCTATAGCCATCAGGATGCCTTGTTGATAAGCCCTTTCTAAAAAATCATTTAAGCCCGGCAACAATTGCAACTGAGGCAAATATTCTTCCTGGTATCTTTTTTCTTTTTCGTACGACAGTCGATTCATTTCTTCCAGTGTAAAACGATCAGGCCCAAACATCCGCACCAATACCTCCGGGTTTTTACCGTACATCTGCTTTTTTATTTCATCCCAGGTAAAGCTGCCGCCGAGCTCGTTATTTAAAAGTTGTTCCCAGGCTTTGGTATGATACGGCATATCGTTGATCATGGTGCCGTTTAGGTCGAAAATAAAGGCCTTCATTAATATAAATTAGTAAGTAAATATAAAGCCGACAAGATCGCCAACCGCGCGCAAAAGTATTATTTAAAATAAATTTTCAATGCAAGCAAACCAAAATGATTTTGTGCCCGTATCTGTTATATAAGAAGACAATAACCAAATGGTTTGCAATGGTAAACCATCAAAATATTTAAGAAGTGGCTAAAAGATTAAGGGCATTGCGATGGGTTGATTAGTGCGATTAATAACTGTTTAGCAGAGCCCGTTTAGCGATAGCTGGAAGGGCTTTTTTATTGGATTTAACCGGCGCTTTCCAGGTATTACATTATTCCTAAAAGTGGTAAGGTACATGCTTAAATAACACAATAACCAAAACATTAAAATTATTTATGCCGTAATAGGAAGAGTTAAATAAAATACCGATTACGAACTAAATTATACAAGTTGCTTATGATGAACGAGGAAGCCAGGCTGGAAGCTGTAAAGCGATTTATACATGGCGATGAGTCAATTGTAAAAGAACTGAACGATATTGTAAACCTTGCGGCGAAGATTTGCGACACCCCTGTTGCCCTGGTTACTTTACTTGATGAGGACCTACAGTGGTTTAAAGCTGCGGTGGGTACAGAAGTTACCTGTACCCCGCGAAATGCGTCGCTTTGTAACTATACCATTAAGCAGGAAGAAATTCTGATTGTAAAAGATACAACAC
>CAZZUU010000317.1:0-5075 GCA_964657275.1 uncultured Mucilaginibacter sp.
GGCTGGATGGCAATGGATAGAGACAGTAATGGTAATTTGGTACCCGATCCTAAAAAATTCCCTAATGGAATAAAATCGTTTATTGATTATGTGCATTCAAAGGGTTTGAAATTTGGTATATACAATTGTGCGGGTACAAAAACCTGCGCAGGATATCCCGGTACCAGGGGTTACGAATACCAGGACGCCCGCTTATATGCTTCATGGGGTGTGGACTATCTGAAATTCGATTGGTGTTATTCAGACGGTATTAATGCCCGCGAAGCATACACAACTATGAGTAAAGCAATCAAGGCAGCAGGAAGGCCAATGGTATTTAGTTTATGCGAATGGGGAAATCATCAGCCTTGGTTGTGGGCTAAAGATGTTGGGCAATTATGGCGCACTACAGGCGATATACACTCCGGATTTGTGCAGAACCTGAGCAAAGGCACATGGACCGCTTTGAGCGTACTTACTATATTGGATAAACAGGATTCTATAAGGCAGTATGCAGGCCCGGGTCACTGGAACGACCCCGATATGCTGGAAGTTGGCAACGGAATGACCTTTAGTGAAGACAAAGCCCATTTCTCCTTATGGTGTATGTTAGCTGCCCCTTTAATGGCAGGTAACGATCTGCGTAAAATGTCTGAACAAACTACATCCATTCTTACAAACAAAGAAGTGATAGCGCTTGATCAGGACCCGCTTGGTGTTGAAGGCTTCAGGTATTACTCGTTCGACGGCATTGAAATTTGGGTAAAACCCTTATCGGGCAACGATGTAGCGGTTTGTTTTTTGAACCGCTCAACCCGTCCGCAAAATGTAACGTTTGATTGGAAGGACCACGTTATAAGTGACGATGTTTCAAAAACCACGTTTGATTTTAGCCAGGCTACCTATAAATTACGCGACCTTTGGCTGAAGAAAGACGTTGGTACAACCAATAAACCCTTTAAACAAACCATTGGTGTAAATGACGTGGTGGTGCTTAGGCTAACAAAATAATTCCGAGAGCTTCGGGAGCACACGAATAGATAATTAGGCCCCTGGACTATCCTTTACCCGATGATCCGGGGGCTCTTGTGTCGGCACATTTACGTGCAAGCCATTTTAGCATTACAACTTTTATATTTATCTTTTCACCAAAATGAATAAACTCCTATTTTGAAAAACTATGTGTGCTAAAATTGAAGACGGTACCGCCCATACCAATGATAGCTTATATGAAAGCTTACTTGTGGGCAATAAAAAGTTTGTCAACGATACGTTAAAAATTAGTCCGGATTATTTTACAACGCTTGCTAAAAGCCAGTCGCCGCCGGTTTTATGGATAGGCTGTGCCGACAGCCGTGTACCCGCTAATCAGATTACCAATACCGCTCCGGGCCAGATATTTGTGCATCGAAATATAGCCAACATGGTTATCCACTCGGACATGAACATGTTATCTGTGCTGGATTATGCGGTAAACGTATTGAAGGTAAAGCATGTAATTGTAACAGGCCATTACGGTTGTGGTGGTGTAATTGCAGCACTGAGTAATGAGCAATTTGGTTTGATAGATAATTGGTTAAGGCATATAAAGGACGTATATCGCCTGCACGCGAAGGAACTGGAAGATATTGAAGACATGGAAAAACGCTGCGATCGGCTGGTAGAAATAAATGTGGTTGAAAACGTGTATAATTTATGCAAAACTTCGATAGTGCAGAATGCGTGGCAAACGGGGCAGGCGCTTGGAGTGCACGGCTGGGTGTACAGCCTTAAAACGGGCATAATTACTGATATGAAAGTAAGTGCATACGATAACGCCAATATGGACAATGTGTTTAAATTTAAATCAACTCATATTTAATAGCGTTTCTGTTTCGTTCCTGTATTGCTAAACTTAAATATTCAATCTCAACAACCAACAACGGATAGCGATGGACGAAGCGGAATATGACGGGAAGACTTTCGAAAAAATAAATTATGCCGGTGAAACTATTACCGGGAAAGAATTCCAGGATTGCATATTTAAAAACTGCGATTTTTCCGGTACCCAGCTTCTTAAAAATAAGTTTCTCGATTGTTTATTTAGCGACTGCAACTTGTCAATGACAAAATTGTCCGGGTCGACAATAAGTAATGCCGAATTTAAAAATTGCAAATTATTGGGAGTGATTTTTAGCGAGTGCCAGGATTTTTTGTTCAGCGTCGGATTTAGAAATTGCATACTTGATTATTCCTCGTTTTTCGGCAAAAAGATGCTAAAAACCCTGTTTATCCAATCATCATTAAAGGAAGTCAACTTTACCGGCGCTATTTTATCAGGTTCGGTATTTGATCAATCAGATATGTCGGGAGCTGTTTTTAACCAAACGAATTTAACGTCCGCTAATTTTGTAACGGCTTTTAACTACGCCATCGATCCCGAATTTAATGATCTTCAAAAGGCAGCCTTTGCAGTAGATGGCCTTGCAGGTCTTTTAACCAGGTATAATCTTAAAATTGTTTAACCCCTTTTCAGAACGAAAAAAAGTATAGCATTTTACTATAAAGCAGAAAAAGCAGGACCGGAGCCTGCTTTTCTGCAAAAATTTATTTTATATCCTGAAAATTAATGAGGTTTGTAAACCCTTGGCTTTTTCTCGCTGTAGTGCGGCTTGCCTTGCGGCGAAATTTCAGGTGCGCCAACTAAAGTCATCGCACAACGGAAACCAACTTCTGCACTGGTAGCGTCTTCATCCATAAACCTGCGGGTTGAAGGGTTTAGCCAAAATGCTAAATCATTCCACGAACCGCCTTTGTAAACCTTTGAATGGTCATTTACTAAAGTAGTGTTACCATACAGCGAGGTATTAACAGAGTCGGCATAACCCCTGTAGTCCGGATTAAACGGCTTGCCTGCTAAAGGATTTTTCTGAGCAGTTATAGCTGTAGGTTGGGCTGTAGCATTCGGATCAGCAACGGTGGCATTTGGGTTTTGCTCTAATGCTATCAACTCGTTGTATTTCATTTTTTTATTGGTTTTAGCCGGATCTTTAATTGGCTTGCCATATTTATCTTTCGCTAACAATCCTTTAGTGGGATCGGCAACACGTTTGTTGTTGAACTCGTTACCGCGGAACGGGTTAAAATCTTCAAATTCTTCAAACGAAGTTTGACGGTAAGTATCCTGAACCCATTCGTTTACGTTTCCGGCCATGTTGTACAAGCCGAAATCATTCGGTTGATATGATCTTACCGGTGCGGTAATGTCTGCTTTATCATTCAAATAACCACCAACACCCTCGTTATCACCACTTCCACGTTTAAAGTTGGCCATAATTAATCCGCGGGTTGCCCTTTTGGCAGAACGTACGCCTAAGCCATTCCAAGGGTATATTTTACCGTCATCAATGTTTTCAAACTGTGTGTTTCCTATCAGTGCCAACGCTGCATACTCCCATTCTGCTTCCGAAGGCAGGCGATAGCCTTGTGTTAATATACCATCTTCAACGCGGGCAGACCTTACCGCAGCTCCTGCTTTACCTTTAACAGTTGTCGGTTTAGCATTAGGATTCAAGTCGGTGATCATTTTTTTACCATCAATCCCTGCACCGCCATATTGGCCATTCAGGTATATATCTGTATTAAAAGGGTCTTTATTTTTTGGAGCGGGCGTTTTGCTGCTCTTGTTTTTTCCGGCCATGTCTTTCCAAGCCACCATACGGCCTGTTTCACGCAATATATTTTCGTTGGTACGGTCGGTTCTCCATGAGCAATAATCTTGCACCTGGTCCCAGCTAACACCTACCACCGGGTAGTCCTGAAAGGCGGGGTGCCTTAAATAGTTATCAACATAGGGCTCGTTATATGATAAAGGTTTGCGCCAAACCAATGTGTCGGGCAATGAATTATAAAGTAGTTCGCGATCTTTCGGATAGGTAATAATTATCCAGTGCATATAGTCGAGCCAATCCTGGTTGGCAACTTCTGTTTCATCCATATAAAAAGACGGAACGGTTACACGGCGGCGCACATTATTATAGTCGTAAGTAACATCCTGATCTGCGCTTCCACCCATAACAAAGGTACCACCCTCAATAGGAATAAGGCCGGGGCCTGGTGAAGGGTGCGTTTTCCTGAAACGCTCATATCCACCTGTGTTTTTGTCATTATAAGCAATCCCCGTTTTTTGAGATTGCTGATGTTTACTGCAGCTGCTAAATATTACACCAATGCCTAACAGCATTATAGCAGTTTTCGTAAAAAGTACTTTCATATTTTTACAATTAATTAAAAGGTAAATTTAAAACATTTTAGATAAAATGCTAATCAAATCGCCTCAATCTTTTTAAAGAAACTAAACTTTTGTTCGTCCTTAAACGCTAAACGTGCGGCCGGAGTTACAATAATTTCAATTATTCGGTGGAAAACTTATTTAATGGCTTATACGTATTAGCGTACATTTGCTCTATATTTAATATTTTTAACATCAGAATTTAATTGTGCCAATGAAGTTTTTCTACACCAAAACTGTTATTTTTTGCGGTTCACTTTTACTGCCTTTATTGGCGATGTCACAAGCTACAACAAATACGGTTATTATATCAAAGGCAGAAGTCCCTTTCCTTAATTTATCACCAGATTCACGTTCGGGAGCGATGGGTGATGCGGGCGTAGCTATAACGCCTGATGTAAATGCAAATTACTGGAACCCGGCAAAATTGGCTTTTCTTGAACACGATGATGATGCGTCTATATCTTATAGCCCATGGTTAAGGCAGTTAATCCCTGATATTAGCCTTTCTTATGTGAGTTATGCACACAAATTAGATGACCGTAATTCAATTGGAGCATCGCTTAGGTACTTTAATTATGGTTCTGTGCCGCTCAGGGATGTTCAGGCGAATGACCAGGGGACCTTTAATCCTTACGAGTTTTCTTTCAACGGATCTTTTGCACGTAAATTTGGTGACGAGCTTTCCCTTGGCTTAACAGCGGGATTTATCCACTCTAATTTTTCAAGTGCCTCCGCTTCAGGCGGGGGCGGCCAATCAGGCAGGGCAGGTAATGCGGTAGCAGGTGGTGTATCATTATATTATACCAAACAAATACAGGAATTT
>CAZZUU010000318.1:0-5071 GCA_964657275.1 uncultured Mucilaginibacter sp.
AGCAATAATTTCCTTTGGCATAGATGCCTCGGGCCCTATTTTGAAATTATTGCGCGATCTTTCGGTTTGTGCACCCCAGTATTTATCTGCAGGTACCTGCACCTCGCCCATGGTGTCGTGTTCAATTCTGAAACTCATTTGAATGTTCTGTTTTCGCGGGCAAAGTTAGGGTTTTATGCGATGTTCGTATATTTTGGAAAGTAATATTATTATTAGACTAAGCTATAACAGCGGCAATGATACCTCGCTGTTAGTATAATAATACAAAAAGCACTTTTATATAAAAACTGTTTATAGTGGCCTGGTTTACGATTGCATATACTTATTGTTATGGTAACGTTGCGAAACCCAATAACACAAAGCACTCACCACCCTGCCAAATTCAGCTACCAACTTAATCTGCAACCCGCTCATTTAACCGTTTTATTATACCTTTATAGCGTCAATCTGCTATAACTATACAATGGCTAACAACCCGGTAAATAAATCGCTTCAGCCAAATAAACTCATCTTCTATTTTTTATTAGGCTGGACGGTTTTAAACATCATCCAGGCTTGTACTTTAGAGTTGCAGGGCGACGAAGCTTATTATTGGCTCTATTCCCGTTATTTAGCCTGGGGCTATTTCGATCATCCGCCGATGGTGGCCATATTTATCCGCATCGGCGATAGCCTGCTGCATAATGAGTTCGGGCTGCGTTTGATGACGATATTAACCAGTTCATGCTCCATTTACCTGCTATGGCTTATTTTAAAAAAATATGCTGTAGATGCGGTTGCTTTTATGCTGGTGGTGTCCGGCATATTTATTTTTCACATTTACGGGTTTACCACCACGCCCGACGTACCGCTCTTCTTTTTTACAGTGTTGTTCTACTACATTTATCAGCGTTATATTCACGAAGATAAATTGGCGCTTGCCCTGCTTTTAGCTGTAATAATTGCCTGCCTGTTTTACAGTAAATACAATGCAGTGCTGGTGGTGGGTTTTACGGTTTTGGCTAACATAAAACTACTCAAACGATGGTCGTTCTGGCTGATCGTCGCAGTATCAGTTGCACTTTATTTACCGCATATATTATGGCAGGTGCAGTATGGCTATCCATCGGTAAATTATCATTTGTTTGAGCGTTCGGCCCGTCATTACGATTTCACCAACACCTTTTCGTACCTGCCTGCCCAATTGTTAATGGCAGGGCCGCTAATAGGCTGGTTTTTATTTTACAAAGCCTTTACCACGCAAATAAAGGATGAGTTTATCCGCTGCCTCGTGGTTAATTGTGCAGGAACGCTGATCTTTTTTTTGATCAGCAGTTTTAAAGGCGAAGTTCAACCGCAGTGGACGTTTATTCTCTTCGCCCCATTAGTGATGCTGGTGCTAATTGGCTTTAAACAGGCAGGAGGTTATCCAAAATGGTTTTTTCCTTTAGCCATAGTCAATTTAAGCATCCTGGTAATTGTGCGGGTAATCATTATTGGAGGATTCGGCTTTGCGCGGACTTACGGCCATTTAAAAAGCTATTACGGCTTTAAGGAATGGACCAACAAGGTAAAACAAAAAGCCGGGGATGCTTATGTGGTGATGAACCAGGGTTTTCAAAACCCATCCAAATATGATTATTATACTAACAGCCTGAAATGCTTTGCCTACGATACCCGTTATTACCGCCGCACGCAATTTGAAATATGGCCGATGGAAGACAGCATTCAGCATAAGCCGGTTTATTACTTAGTTGACCAACCCATAAAGGGGATCACCACTGATTCAATAAAAATCACCGCCGGCAATTGGTACGGTGGCTGGGTGAATGACGTGCGCACTTATCAAAAAGTTAATTTTGAAACAACATCTTATAAAATAACGGCCGCGCCGGGACAAAAGATCAATTTTGATTTAAAGGTAACCAATCCATACAATCATTCCATCAGTTTTACCAATAAGGGCTATCTTCACCCGGCGTTCCTGGAAGCCTGTCTGTTTGACGGGGATATCGTGATAAACACACAAACGGCACCAGCTACTTTCAATAATATTAATTTAAAGCCCGGGGAAAGCACAACTTATAATTTTATTTTTACAACGCCGTTGAAGAAAGGAAATTTCGACCTGCTTTTTTCTATCCGTACCGAGCCGTTTTCGGGCAGCAAAAATAGCCGGATCATCAATTTTACAATTAAATAAATCCCCTATAAATTATGACAAAAAAGTTTTACCTGCTGATTTTTATTTCGATCCTCACAAGCACTGTTTCCTTCGCGCAGCAAAGTCTCGATATTAATTTCGACGGCCTTGGTTTTATGGATAACCGTGAGTATAAAGATTTTGTGGCCCGCTCGCGCACCTACTCGGGTACACGTACAGAAATCGACCTGGGTTTAAATCTCGATAGTTTAAATCATTTTATAGTGGGTACCAATATGATCCATGAGTTTGGTGCCATGCCCTATTTTTTAAAACTGAACCCCGTTGCTTATTACAAATTTGAAAGCCATAAATGGTTGATCAATATCGGCGAGTTTCCCCGTGAAGGTTTAATTACCAATTATCCCCGTGCCTTATTAAACGATACATTGATGTATTACCGTCCAAACGTGGAAGGTATAATTATCCGTTTTCAAAATAAACATTTTATGATCAATGGTTGGATTGACTGGGTAAGCCGACAGACTGACGTGGACCGTGAACAATTTTTGTTCGGCACCGAAGCCAAATACCAGCCGGACCTGACGGGTATCTTTTACGCGAAGTATTATTTTTTACTGATGCATGATGCAGGTGCTGCCATATTATTACCTAACGATCACATCAGCGATAACGGCGGCGCGCAAATACGGCTGGGGCTTGACTTTAGTAAAAAACAGCACCTGCTAGATTCACTTTCCATTGAAGCCGGTGGAATGGTATCCCTCGAAAGAACGCGGGGTGTTGACCAGTTACAAACGCCGACGGGCTTTATTGCCAGTCTTTACGGCAGCGCCGGGCGTTTTGCGGCGTTTGACGAGTTTTATGCCGGCAAAGGTTCGCATATTAACTACGGTGATGCTTTTTACGAAAAGAAATTCTATAACCGCCTAGACCTGATCTATACACCCTTCTTATATAAGCACATCAAAGGAAGTTTCGTATTCAGTATTCACCGCACACCGGGCTACACCAGCAACCAGGAAGTTTTCAGGGTAACGTATGATTTAGGCAGGAAGATTTTGGCGCGGTTTAAGGATGATGATTAGTAGGTTAAAGGCGAAAGGTTAAGGGTGAAAGGCAAGAAAATCTAACACCCTTTAATTTGCTTTGCCAGGAAAAACTATAAAGTAACCTATGATTTTGACCAAAATATTGGTCAGGTTCAAGAATAACAAGAAGTGAGGTTAAAAGCAAAAGGCGAAAAAACTCTTTACCCTTCACCTTTCGCCTTTAACCTCACTTAATATTTACTGATATCCCCGCTGCCGCTTTTCCTTTTCCAAATGCTGGTGGCGTTGCCGGTATACCGTATATCGCCGCTGCCGCTTACGGTTGCATCAACTTTGGTACTTGCGTTAATATGAGCGTCTCCTGAGCCGGAAACACGCACCTGAGAGCTGGCAGTAAGTAGGTTGCCCGCCATAAAATCGCCGGAACCGCCTACGGTCACCGTGGAGCTTTCGGCTTTGCCGGATAGTTTCATATCCCCCGACCCGGTGATGCTGCTTTCCAATGTTTTTACATCCACCTTTCCAAGTATATCGCCTGAGCCACTTATCTTCAATTTTAGCGAATTGGTGGTAATTCCTTCTTTAAAATACACGTCGCCCGATCCGGAAATAGCAATACTGTTCAAATCTTTAGCTGTAACATATACCGCAACTTTTTCATGATGGCCAAACAAATTACTCCAGTCCCAGCCATGGTGTTCTTTGTTGTATATTTTCAAAACACCGCCATCTACTTCGGTAACTACATGGTCCATAACCTCCTCCGGCGCTTCCACTCTTACCGATTCGGTACTGCCTTGCGTGATATAAACATCAAACGAACCGCCAACATGCACACCGTTGAAACCCGACAAATGCCTGTCTACAATATCGGAAGTATATGATTTTTTGGCAGGATGGGGTTTTGCGAAAGTATAGGTTGTGCCGGTCACTAATATCGCAGCAAGCAAAATTTTGATTGATAATTTCATGGTTCGTCAGTTTTTAAATAAGACGCCGCTGTTTACCATTAGGTTGCAGTAGAAATTAAAAAAAATTGCAATACGAACTAAGTCAATATTTATACCTTTCGCCCCAAAGCTTTCTTAGTTTTTCCTTTGCTTCCAGTTCGCGGGCGTTGTTACCGGGATCATATAATTTTGCCCCTTTTACGGCATCGGGCAAAAAGTCGAGGTCTGTGAAATTACCTTCATAGCTGTGGGCGTATTTATAATTTTTGCCGTAGCCTATATTTTTCATCAGCTTGGTAGGCGCATTACGCAGGTGAAGCGGTACCGGCAGGTCGCCGGTTTCACGCACCAAAGCAATGGCGGCCCCAATGGCCGTAGTAGCAGAATTGCTTTTGGGGGATGTAGCCAGGTAGATAACCGTTTGCGACAAAATAAGCTGCGACTCGGGCATACCTATAACATTTACTGCTTCAAAGCAGCTTTGCGCCAGCAGCAGCGCATTTGGGTTGGCGTTTCCGATATCTTCCGATGCCAGTATCAGCATCCGGCGGGCAATGAATGAGGGGTCCTCACCGCCGACGATCATCCGCGCCAGCCAGTAAACGGCACCGTTAGGATCGCTGCCCCGCATGGATTTTATAAAGGCCGAGATAATATCATAATGCTGTTCGCCTGCCTTATCATACAGTGCCATATTTTGCTGCACATGTTCCAACACGGCATCATTGGTGATCACTATTTTTTTGCTGTCGAAAGCATTTACAAGCAACTCAAAAATATTGAGCAACTTACGGGCATCGCCGCCGGATAGCCGCAGCAATGCCTCGGTTTCCTGCAGCACAATATTTTTTTTACGAAGTACCTCATCCTCTTTCTTAGCCTTTTCCAGTAAACTGAGCAGGTCGTTTTCATCCAGCGGCTGCAGG
>CAZZUU010000319.1:0-5062 GCA_964657275.1 uncultured Mucilaginibacter sp.
TTAAGGATTAAATAAATTTTGCCCCAAAGGTGGGGATGCCTCATTATCTCAATGTTAAGGAATGATTAATCTTTGGTGATATTATGTGAATGTTAAATGAATATCCGATAGCCGTCAAAATGGGCTGAAAATGAAGTTTTTTAAAATTATTACGTCGTAATATATTATATATCAAATAATTAAGATAAATGTGATTCGTCTTGATTTTGGTAACATATAATTAACATTGGCTTATTTCTATTTAATATGGTGTTAACAATAGCGGCGTTATTTTTGGGATTTCCAAAAAGAAACATACAATGGGCCGCTTACTGAAGGATTTTTCCCCAAACACTGCTTTGTTTTTTGATCTGTTTGATAGGGCCGCCCAAAACGTAGCCGAAATGGCTGTACTGCTCGAATCTTTTGTAAATACGAAAACTGCTTGCGACCAGGAAGTGTTGTACAAGCAAATAGATAAAATGGAAAATATAGGTGATGATATTACCCACAAGATTAATTTATACCTTAACAAGATTGTATTTACGCCGATAAATCGAAATGACATTCATGTATTGGCATCCGCTATAGACGATGTTGCTGATGCGATACAGGAAGCAAGCGGCAGAATTTATCTGTATAACATCAATGAATTTATACCACCGGTAAAAGAAATTTCGGCCATTACCTTACAGGCCAGCGTTGAAATTTCTAAAGCCGTCAGTTTATTAAGGTCGTCAAAAAAAAGAGCGGCAATACCTGCACTTTGTCAAAAAATAAAAACCTAGGGGCGACAAGCCAACCAGGTTTACTACAATTCGGTTGCCGAACTTTTTTCGGAAGAAAAGGACCCTGTGAAGGTGATTAAATACCGCGAAATATTGCTTTCGCTGGAATCAGCGGTAAATAAATGTAAAAATGTAACCGATGTGCTGAATGCCATTTTGATAAACAGGTAACAGATTAATGGTAACATTAATGTTACCATTAATCTACTTAAACAAATTGTCATAACCTTTGCACGATTATTGTGTTTGGCATATATATAGCTCCAACTAATGCAAAAACTCCATTCAGCAAAATTAATTTTCTGCCTCTCGGCGTTGCTGTTTGTCGCAAAACCATTTTTAGGTTTTACAATGTTTAGTCGTGCGCATCCTCCGGCAGTTGAAAATATTTTTGTAAAGGCATTTACTAAACGCAAGCTCGAAGATTCTGAGAGTAGCGCCACCAATTTATGCACTATTCAAAAACTGCTGGATGATTCGGCTCAACAGTTTATTTTACGTTTCTCATTTCTTCTAAGTGTACTTTTTCCGATGCTTTTCGCAGCCCGGATTAAAATAAGCAATCGTTTTTTAAACGATTTGCAACTAAGCCTGGTTCCGCGAGGACATGCTTACTTATTCAACGGAAAACTCCTCATATGATATTAGTGAATTGATCGCCGGCTGCGGCAAGTTTCAAACAGCAACGAGTTGATTTGTGGCTGTTTAATTCTAATTCATTTCATTAATTAATTTTTCAAATCAAATGTTAAGTTTAAATAGATGCTTATATATAGCATTCTTGCTGTTTATAGTTGCAGATGCCTATTCACAGCAATCATCCCCAATAACTTTAAAAGAACTATTAAACAGGGTAGATCAAAAAGCCCCGGAACTGCTTACCGATTCTGCCGCCATACTTATCCGCCAGGGCCAGGCTGCCGAAATACGCAGTAATTGGCTTCCAAATTTGAGGCTGAATTACCAGGCGGATGTTGGTTCGGGTAACAACACTACAGGACCATACTTCGGTTTTGGAATTATTCCCTCCAGTTCAGGAGGTATCCACCCCGGCAACGTCACCACTGCGCTATCCGACAACCTGGGTATCGCTGCCCTGGATTGGGAAGTTTATAATTTCGGTAAATATGGCGCTGAAAATAAAGTAGCAAATTCTGATATCAGTGTTGAGCAAAACCAGTTTGCGCAGTCAAAATACCAATTGCAGGCATTCACTATCAGCGATTATTTACAATTACTCCGTTTACAGAATTTTATGGGCATCCAATACCGCAACATCCAGCGTAACCAGCAAATTCTGCGCTCCATTGAATCGCTTGCCAAAAGCGGGGTAAGGGCGGGCGTTGATACCAGCATAGCCGAAGCGGAACTATCAAAAGCCAGGCTAAACTATATCGAACTAAATAACCAGCTAAAGCAGGTACAATTAAAGCTATCGGCTGTGAGCGGGTTGCCTTATATGTCGATTGTCCCCGATAGTACCGTCGAGATGACATTGATCAATCAGCCTGCGGCCTACCTTTTTGCGCCCGATACCGTTAATCATCCACTGATCAACTTTTACAGGTCGGTGTATCAGAATAGCCTGCAAAGGGAGGAATTGGTAAAAAAGTTATATAATCCAAAAATCTCCCTTGAGGCTGCGGCCTGGGGGCGCGGATCAAGTGTTGATGCCGGCGGCCAGTATAATAGCCTTTCAACAGGTTATAGCTTTCAACGGGGTAATTACCTGGTTGGCGTGGGTTTATCCTACAATTTGTTTGATTTGCGACGAAAGCAATTAAAACTCCGAACACAAAAAGCAAGTACCAATTACGCGATGAAAAAACTGCAGGAACAGCAGCAGCTCCTTTCTATAAGTGCAAACCAGGCTGACGTGGAGATGGAGACGGCCTTAAACCGTTTAAAGGAAATTCCTAACCAGCTTAAAGCTGCCAATGACGGATACCGGCAAAAGCTTTCACTATATAAAAATGGGTTAACTGATATCGTTGAGCTGGATGCCGCTCTCAATATCCTTTACCGTGCCGAAACCGATTACATGCAGGCTAAATATGAATACTCTAGTGCGCTTTTCCAGAAAGCCATTACCGAGAACCAGGTAAATTCTGTATTAAACTTATTAAAATAATTAACTATGTCAATGATCACCTCCGCACTAAAAAGGCCTATTACTGTAATAGTAATAACCATGAGCCTTTTGATTTTTGCAGTGCTCAGTGCAATAAATATCCCAATAGATATTTTCCCGAAGCTCAACCTTCCGACAATTTACGTTATCGAATCTTATGGCGGCATGTCGCCACAGCAAATGGAAGGCTTTTTTGCAACGGGGTTGCAAAATCAGTTCCTGTACGTCGATGGTGTAAAAAACATCAGCAGTAAAAGCATACAGGGTTTAACTATTATCAAAATATCTTTTTACGAAACTACCAATATGGCCGAGGCTTCGGCCCAGGTAGCCCTGCAGGTTAACCGAGCGCAAAGTTTTTTTCCTCCGGGAGCCTTACCTCCCCAGGTTATAAGGTATGATGCTTCATCTTTGCCGGTTGGAGAACTGGTATTTGATAGTAAAAACGAAAGTCTGAAGGATATTTATGATTTAGCGGCTACCCGCATTCGCCCAATGTTTTCAACGATACCTGGGCTTTCTGCACCACCGCCTTTTGGCTCAAACGCCCGTACAATTGTATTTAGCATTGACCCCAACAAATTGAGAAGCTTTAACCTAACCCCGGATGAAGTTGTTGATGCACTGGCAAAATATAATGTGATGTCGCCGTCCGGTAACTTAAGGGTCGGCAATACCATGTTTTTAACCACTATGAATACGCTGGTTAAAAACTCCGAAAATTTTGGCAACATTCCGGTTATAACCAAAAATGGCGTGCCTATTTATGTAAAAGATATAGCAAGGGTTACAGATGCGGCAGATGTTACGGTTGATTATGCCCTGGTAAATGGCAAACGCTCCGTTTATATCCCGGTGGTTAAAACCGCATCTGCTTCTACCTGGACAGTTGTGCAGAACTTAAAAGCAAAGCTGCCGGAAATGCAAAGCCTCCTTCCTAATGATGTAAAGGTATCTTATCAGTTTGACCAGTCGGTCTTCGTGGTAAATGCAGTAAAAAGTTTGATGACCGAGGGTGGGCTTGGCGCGATTTTGACGGGCCTGATGGTGTTACTCTTTCTGCGCGATTGGCGCAGCAGCCTAATAGTGGTGATCACCATTCCCGTATCCATATTAATAGGTGTTTTACTGCTCAGTTTGTTTGGGCAAACCATTAATATCATGACCTTAAGCGGCCTGGCGCTGGCTATCGGCATCCTCGTCGACCAGGCGACGGTAACCATAGAAAACATACATCAGCACCTGGAAATGGGTAAATCAAAACGGCTGGCTATTTACGATGCCTGCGAAGAAATATCGTTCCCTTTATTGCTGATATTGCTTTGTATCCTTGCCGTATTCGCCCCATCATTCCTGATGAACGGGGTGCCGAAGGCAATGTTTTTGCCATTATCTATGGCTATTGGCCTAACCATGATCGTATCCTACGTGTTAGCGCAAACTTTAGTGCCTATATTAAGTAACTGGATGATAAAAGCAGAACGTTACCAGGTATACCATCACGATAAAATACACGCGCATGCGGGTGAATCATTGGACAAAAATGAGGAGTTACAGGTAAACAGGCATCAAAAAGAAGAAGAAGATCATCCGGACCAAAATGATTTTTTTGAAAAGGTTAAAATGAGGTTTGTTGGCATAATTACCCGCCTAATGCCGCGCAAAAAACTGATTGTCCCCGTTTATTTAGTTGGTGTGATCCTGCTGGCGGGTATTGGATTTGTAGTCATTGGCAAGGATATGATGCCAAAACTGAACAACGGCCAGTTCCAGATACGAATGAAGGAACCGGAGGGCACGCGGCTTGAACGAACGGAAGAAAAATTTAAACAGGTTTTACAAATAATTGATAAAACGGTTGCCCATCATGTTAAGATCACATCAGGTTATATTGGTTTGGTGCCCAGCAGTTTCGGGAGCAGTAACTTATACGTTTTTAATACCGGTACACAGGAAGCTGTTTTACAGGTAAACCTGGATGAAAATTATCATATAAACATGGATGAATTAAAGGATGCGCTACGCAAAAATATAGCGCAAGCCCTGCCCGAAATGACAATTACATTTGAACCTATTGACATGACGGAGAAGATCATGAGCCAGGGCGCTAATACCCCTATTGAGGTACAAGTTGCCGGGAAGGATTTGCAGCAGATAGAAACTT
>CAZZUU010000320.1:0-5050 GCA_964657275.1 uncultured Mucilaginibacter sp.
GCCACGTTCGTTATTACTATTTAGCTTCGGAATTACACCAATGTCATGAATGTAAGAAAACGCGGTATCGGCATCACTTGATGAGAACGATATTTTAAATTTACGGCCCATATCCTGGCAAATCGGGTTGCGCAGAAAATATTCAAATGTAGCATGTGCGTAAGGAGAAACATCAAACGGCTCCTCCGGGTCGATTCCGGCGATAGGAGAGGCGGTAACGTTTCGAACTGTATTCCCGCAAGCTTCCCGTAAGGTAATGTCATCCTGCTCCAAATCGGCCCACAATTGTGGTGTACGGTCAAGGCTTACATAGTGTATTTGTATATCCTGACGTGTTGTTAAATGCAGATTGTGGCTTGCATATTCGTCGGATATATCTGCAATCCGCAGCAGTTGTTTAAAGGTAACTTTACCAAATGGCAGTTTAATACGTACCATTTGTACCCCGGGCTGACGCTGGCCGTAAATACCGCGCGCCAGGCGCAGGCTCCTGAACTTTTCGTCATGGATTTTTCCTTCCCGAAATGCCCTGATCTTTTTTTCAAGATCAATAATGTCCTTTTCAACTATCGGGTTCTCCAGTTCTGTTCTGAAGCTTTGCATAATTTCGTCGTTATGTTGTATATAAAAACGCCTCTTTGGTCCGAAAAACTAAAGAGGCAATACGTCAATTTCTTAAATAAATGCCTCATCTATTGCATACCAACAGTATCAAGGATTTATATTAAACCACAAATATATAGATAGTATAGGGAAATAGTCGTATATAATTGAAAAAAAGCTCTTTTTACGTTGTGGTTACAATGGTGGTTGATTGGTGGAATGAGTTGGATTTAGTTGAATGAGTTGATTAGGTTAGGTCGGTTTTACTAGCCGAACAATATATCGCCGGTCAAACTCGATCTAACCCAATCAACCTATAAACTCAATCAACTTAACAAACTATACATTAATCAGGGTGTTTTCGCGGGCGATGATGTCGGCAATGCTGGTTTCTGATAATATTTTTAGTGTTGCATCCCTAACTTCAACAAAAACATCGCGGATACCGCAGGTGGTTTCCTGGTGGCATTCGTCGCATTTATGATAAAAATTGAGACTTGCGCAGGGCACCATGGCAATAGGGCCGTCAGTTATGCGCATTATACTTACTAAAAAAATTTCTTTAGGGTTCTTGTTAAGACTATAGCCGCCGCCTGCGCCCTTTTTACTGTATAAAAACCCTGCGTTACGAAGGTCCAGTAATATTTGCTCCAGGAACTTTTTAGGGATCCGTTCCTGTTCGGCTATTTTTGAAATTTGCATTGGCGGTTGATCCGCGTTCTTACCGAGAATGACAAGCGCCTTTATGGCGTACTTGGTTTTTTTTGATAGCATCGTCTAAAAATACAATTCAAAGTTTCGTAAAAAATTTGCGGATTAGTTTACAGGTGATCGATAGGCCAGGTACTATGATCATACCAACTAAGCACCCTACAATTACTACCCACTATATCTACTTAATCAATATTTAACAAGTATAACAAATGTTTTGAATAATTGTGTATTTCAATAATTATATATTTGGCTAACCATTTAGCATTTAATAAAATGAAAATTTTCTTCAAAAGAATAGTCCTGTTTAGTAACCTGCTGATTTGCTTGCTCATAGCAGATCGTTCATCGGCCCAAAGCGGTGAGCCGTTGTTTCCACAAATGCCGGGAGTGGTATCTTATACTTACCGCAAATTCTTTGAGAAAGACGTACCGACAACGCTTGATATGGTAAAGGCAAACGGATTTACTGATATTGAATTCTCCAACCTTTTTGGAAAAACCGCCGCAGAATTACGGGTGCTGATTGATGCGCGTGGTATAAAATGCGCTTCTTTCGGCGTGAGTTATGATGACTTCGTCAATAAAACGGACATCGTAGCCCAAAATGCAAAAACACTCGGCGCGCAATATGTCAGGGTGGCCGGTATGCCGCATAAAGGAGCATTAACGTTCGATGACATGCAAAAAGCGATTGATGATTTTAACCGCGTGGGTAAAATACTAAAGGAACAATACGGGTTAACCTTCGTTTACCACAACCATGGTTTTGAATTTGAGCCTTATAAAGACGGTACTTTATACGATTATATGATGCAGCAAACCGACCCGAAATACGTGAGTTTTGAGCTGGATATTTTGTGGGCGTATTTCCCGGGGCAGGATCCGGCGAAGTTGCTCAATAAATACGGTAGCCGTTATAAACTGATGCATTTGAAGGATCTTAAAAAAGGTATAAAAGGCGATTTCTCCGGTGGTACCTCGCAAGATAACGATGTGGCCCTGGGAACCGGCCAGATAAATTTGCCATCCATACTAAAAGCCGCCAAAAAAGCCGGGATACAGCATTATTATATTGAAGATGAAAGCAATAATGTGATTGAACAGGTTCCGCAGAGTATTGCTTATTTGAGGGGATTGAAAGACTGAAAAAAGTAGTTTTTTGCAGAAAAATGCACGAAAAATGCAAAAAAAGTGTTCCGTTCACGAGTGTGAGTGAACGCCATGAACGCGTGAACACTGCGTCGCGCGCTCAAATAGGTTGACCCAACTGCAGAAGTGGATTATTAAAATCACAAGCACTACTTCGATATTTCATGAGCTTTTGTTTCGGCTGTAAGGCCGATCACTTGCAGCGTATGTTCTACCAAAAGGCTTCCGAGTAAAACCGCGGCGCCCGTCATGGGCTTTTGCTCAGCAGTAAAATAAACCAACCCCACAGCGCCGAGCGTTTCTACTATACTTAGCGTAATTGTGCCCGGGTTTAACAGTGAGTCTTTCATTTTTCCTACCAGGATCACTTTCGATTCATAACTATGATTAAGATGAATTAAAATAGCAAAAACTATGGCAGCGTAAACATAACCTACATGTACCGACATTTGCAGCATCAGTATCCATGTTAATATCTCGCCTAACGTAACCACGGTTAAAATGAGCAGTAACGAACTTTTCTTGCCATTTTGATGGGTAATTTGCATCGGTAGGCGGAAATGTATGACAACGGCGCCACGCTCAATAATAAAGCCGGTTAACAAAACCAAAATCGCCCAGGTTATTTTCCCTTCGTTAAAAAATAAGAGCCAAAAATAAACTGCTATAAATTCGCCGAACGTAGTAATGATAAATGTCATTATCCCGGCTAATCTCGATTTATTCATAAAAATAGAAGTGGATATAGAAAATCAGTAAATTTCTCGTTGTTAATGGTTAAATATAGGAAATAAAATTTTCCCTGCAAATAAGGCTAAACCGCATGGTAGTCTGCAGGTTTTACTTAAAGCTACCACGCTCATCTCAACCAGTACGAAGCGGTCAATCAAAAAATATGAAATAACCAGTGGATAAACAGCGGCGATAAACTTATATTTACTAAGTCGCCTTAACAGATCATTTTAGGCGATAGTCTATTATTACATTGTTCACTGATGAAAAAAATCAACGCTTCGTTTATTTTAATCTGTATGCATTTAGCTACAATGGCACAAACTGTTCCTGCTTTGACGTCTGATGTCGCCGTTAAGCTTTCTAAATATCCGCTGGGTTGTATCGTAAGGCAGTTTCCTAATAAAACTTCGCATGTGGCTAACGGTGAAGCCGATGCTCAATTGATGCCGATACAGCTCCACCCGGTTTTTTATGGCTGTTTTGATTGGCACAGCTCGGTACACGGGCATTGGATGCTGGTACGGCTGCTCAAAACTATGCCGGGTTTAAAAAATAGAAGTGATATCGTTAAGCAGTTAAATACTTCATTCAATCTGGAAAAAATGAAGGTCGAAGCCAAATATTTTACAAAATATAAAGTGGCCGATAGCTACGAACGCACATACGGCTGGGCCTGGTTATTAAAACTCGACGAGGAGCTTTACACCTGGAATAACCCCGATGCCAAAAGATGGTACACCGCTTTGCAGCCACTTACGCAACAGGTATTAAAGCTCTGGAAAGCGTATTTACCTAAAGAAACTTACCCGACACGGTCGGGACTGCACCCAAATACCGCATTTGGATTGGCTTTTGCCCTCGATTGGGCCCGGACGTTAAAAGATAAAGCCTTTGAAAATCAAATCGACGCGAAGGCAAGGTCGTTTTATTTGCATGATATAGCCATCCCCGGCTACCTGGAGCCAGACGGTACCGACTTTTTTTCACCCAGCTTAGAAGTTGCCGACCTGATGCGCCGGGTATTGCCCAAAAAAGAGTTTGTTGCCTGGCTGGATAAATTTTTTGAAGAAAGAAGTATCAAGCGGATTAGCGAAATGCCCGTTATAAGCGATATTAACGATTATTACCAGGCTCACCTTATCGGTTTATCATTTACAAGGGCGTGGTGTATGAAAGGCATAGCCAAACAGTTGCCCGCAGGCCATAAGTGGAAAAAGAGGTTTGAAACAACTGCCGATAAATTTCTTTCAAATGCATTGCCGCTGGTTTTCAACGGCAATTACGGCGGCGATCATTGGCTGGCTACTTTTGCCGTTTATAGTTTGGAAGAGTGAGGGGAAGTCCGAGAGTCCGAAGTCGGAAAGTTCCCAAAGTCGAAAAGTTCGAAGATTGCTAATTGTATATTTTTGGGGGCTTGATAATCTTTAATGGTTTAAACCGCCATTTGTGGTAAATACCCTGCCCTGAAAGTGTTTACAACCGACTTCGGCGTCAATACGGGCAATTTATCCAGGTTTGGCAAGGCTATTCCTTTTTCGAACCCAAACGGTGACCATAAATACATTAAACCATTGATTACCAGGTGAGGTTGATTGTTAAATACTACAAAAACGCCATCAGGAAGCCGATGCAGGTCGTCTTCGTAAGTTACTTTTGATTTATCGTTGTTCATGCGTTCCCGGTGAATAATCTCATCTATTTTTTGAATCGAAGTTTTTTCGTCAAAGCCATATTCGGGATTTCCTTTTAGCCAGTAAGTTTTAAATTTGTTATAGTCAGATCTCCGGCATTCAAAGCATGGCCGGTGACCGGCGGCAAAAGCTGTGGCTTCGTCCATAAAAAACAGTTC
>CAZZUU010000321.1:0-5042 GCA_964657275.1 uncultured Mucilaginibacter sp.
AACAACCAAGAGTCAAGATATAAGAGCCAAGACAAAACAATAAAAAGTTGAATGAGAAAATATTTTTTATCCTTCGTAATTATACTGGCTTTTGGGGCATGCAAAAAATCCGCAAATGATCCGTCGCCGTCAACAACGCAAAATGCACCGCCGGAGATCTCTTATCCATCCCAGCTAATTTTCGCGGTAGGAAAACACATTGACATTGCCCCGGTAAACCGGGGTGGAGAGGTCCCTGCCACTTTATATGGACAGGTGACAACTTTTGCGGGCGACACCGTGGAGGGAAAGGGATACGCGAATGGCAGCGGAATGGCGGCACTGTTTAACTCACCGCAACAGCTGGCGGGTGACAATCAGGGAAACATCTACGTTACCGACTCGTTTAATAATGCCATACGTAAAATAAGCCCTACCGGTACGGTAACCACATTTGCTGGAAGCCTTACAGGTATAAATGGTAATAAAGATGCCGCAGACACCTCGGCCCGTTTCAATTACCCGGATGGTATCGCTGCAGATGCCACAGGCAATTTTTTTGTTTCTGATTATGGCAACAATACGATCAGGAAAATAACGGCGACAGGCGTAGTATCTACTTTTTACAAGGCCACGGCACTTTTTGGCCCCGGTGGTATTTGTTTTGATAATTCGGGCAATTTAATCGTAAGCGCGCAAGATGCAAACCAGGTAGTGAAGATTTCGCCGGCAGGTGTTTTAACCGTCATTGCCGGCAGTCCCAACAGTACCGGCGGATATGTTAACGGTACCGGAACATCGGCCGTATTTGATATGCCTACAGATGTTAAGACAGATGCCGCCGGAAACATATACGTGGCTGACTTTGATAACAGCGCCGTCAGGAAGATAACACCTACAGGAGTAGTAACCACATTTGCAGGAACCCCGGCTGGCCCCGTTCCATCGGAAAACCCCGATCTGTTCAAAAATGCTTCCGGCCTGGCATCCGGCGCAGGTGGGGTAATGTATGTGGCCGACCTGGGAACCGCCCAGGTCCAACGGATAATGCCCGATGGCTCGGTAAGCCTGGTTGCCGGAAGTGTTACCGGCCTTTACGGCTTTACAGACGGCGTCGGTTCCGGAGCCAGGTTCTTTGAACCAGCCTACATATATATAGATAATAACGGTACAGCTTATGTGTCAGATATCGTTAATCAGAACATCAGAAAGGTAGTATTGACAGGATATACCTTTCAGGGCGATAAACTGCCTCCTGGGCTAACCTTTGATTACAGGACGGGGGTTATCAGCGGAGTGCCAACTGCAAAGTCTGTAACACTCCATAGTACCATCACCGCTTTTAATATAAAGGGATTCAGCGTTTCTAATATTACTATCGTAGTTAAGTAAGTTATGACCACTGGCGTTGGAAGTTTGTACTTTATTGACTATTCTCGCAGATTCTAAACCATTATAACAATTTGAACTTGTAACAATTATATTGTTTTCCCTGTAACCGTAGGTTTTAGTTGGTTAAGTGGTTAATATTGTTTGAATTAACCAATTTTACCATACGCAAATGAAATCGCCCCAAAAAAGAACAGCCCTGACTGTTAAGTTGTGTATTTTCATGTTCACCTGTTTTTCAATTAACAAAGTGGTGGCCCAGGCTATCGATTTTTCAAAGCTGACGCCGGAAGAACGTAAAGCGGCACAAACAAAAGTTGAAGCAGCATCACGTGTCGACTGGCAAAAAACTATGGATATGTTCGGCTTGAAATTGCCCGTGCTCGGCTCGCCGATGACTGATCCCACCATGCCCCCAAACCTTACACAAAGAGTTGTCGGAAGCGGTTATTGGTTTGACTCCTTCGGGAGCCAGGTAACCCGGACCATGTGGGGCACATGGACAAATTATGATGAAAGCAAAGCTAATAACTATGTGTTAATTAATCCGCTCAAACTAAAAAACGGCAAGCTGGTAGACAAGGCTTCAGTTTGGTGGAAAAAAAGACGCCCCGAAATATTGGCTGATTATGAAGAATATATCTATGGTTATACTCCTAAAAATACCCCAAAAGTAAATTTTGAAGTTACCCTTACTGATACAAACGCGATGGATGGCAAGGCAATCAAAAAAACCATTGTCGGTCGTATTGATAATTCTGCCTATCCTGATGCAACGCCAACCGTTGCCATAACTTTATATATTCCTAAACATACCACCGGGAAAGTGCCATTAATGGTTACCGTAGGCGGCTTTTTAGGAAGATTCCCTGGATCAAAAAGCACTGCGCCAACTGCCTTGGATATGGTTTTAGCAAAGGGATGGGCGATAGCTACAGTAAATACCGGTGCTTTACAAGCGGATAACGGTGCCGGTTTCAAAACAGGTATTATCGGTTTGATGAATAAGGGAAACATACGTAAGCCTGATGATTGGGGCGTATTCACCGCTTGGTGCTGGGGATTGAGCCGGGCTTTTGATTACTTTGAAACAGAACCTTTGATAGATTCAAAAAAGATAGGTATCGAAGGGCATTCGCGCTGGGGTAAAACCGCCTTGCTGGAAAGCGCTTTGGATTCCAGGTGGGCAATATGTTATGCAAGCTGTGCGGGCTCAATGGGTTCGGCCCTCGAAAAACGTGATTGGGGCGAAAGTATCAATGATTGTGCACAGCCCGGAGAATATCATTGGATGGCTGCAAACTTTTTAAAATACGCAGGTAACTGGCAAAGTATGCCGGTTGATGCGCATGAGTTGATCGCACTGGTTGCCCCGCGGCCGTTATTAATTACCGGGGGCACTCAAGATCAGTGGGCCGATCCCAAAGGCGAATTTCTGGCTTGTGTTGCCGCCAGCCCGGTTTATGTACTGCTTGGAAAAAAGGGAATAAGCGTAACCGAAATGCCGGCTCCCGACGTTTCATTGACAGATGGCGACCTTGCGTTCAGAGAACATACTGGCGGGCATACCGATTTGCCGGATTGGCCTGTGTTTATAGAGTTTGCTGAACGCTATTTTAATAAATGATGAAGATATAAAGCTCCGCTGTTTGAGGTAAGTTAAAACTGCTATGCTTCATAGACTATATCTAAAAGGGAGCTATTCTTAGCTATATAGGCGAAGATAAAATGTATGACTGGAAAGGGATTGGATGAGGTGTCTTGTCCTAAAATAGGTTTATGTAAAACTGTTTCACACTTTTCGTGAAACTGATAGCCAGTCCGTGAACAGGGATAGTAAATTTATTGATACTTAAATTTCCGTTCGATTTTTGGATGATAATATCTTTATATTCGAAACTCAGAATACCCCCATCTAATTACTTACAAATAAACAATGATTTTATGAAAAGGCTCCCCTTCCTTTTTTTATTGCTGACCCTTACTGCCCGCGCGCAGCAGAAAATTGCATGGCCCGACCATAAAAAGGCCGTGATTATACTTACGTATGACGATGCGCTGCAATCGCAATTAAATATCGCCATACCTCAACTGGATTCCGCTCATTTAACTGGTACCTTTTTCCTGACCGGTGATATCAACAGCGACAATATCGCCAGGTGGCGGAGCGTTAGCGCAAAAGGATATGAACTGGCTAACCACACACTTTACCATCCCTGTTTAACAACTACCGAAACCGATAAGCAGTTGATGCCATCTGAAAAATATTCGGTATATGAAATGCTGCGCGAGATATACGCCATGAACTCCTTCTTGTATGCCGTTGATAATAAAACAAGCCGCACTTATGCCTATCCCTGTACCGAAACAGCCGTGGGTGGCGTAAATTATGTGGATTCGCTGCGGAAATCACACCTTGTAAAATATGCACGGGTTGGTGGTGACCTGGACGCTGTAGTTACTGATTTTAAAAATCTTGATCCGCTGCAAGTGCCGTCATACGGGCTTGAGGGTAACAGCACCGGCGATGCGTTAATCGCCTTTGTAAAAAAAGTTGAAGACAGCGGCGGTATGGGTATTTTTATGTTTCACGGTATAGGGGGTGATTACATTACAACGCCCGCTGCATCGCACAAGCAACTACTGGAATACCTGCAAAAAAACAAAAATGAAATATGGGTTGCTACTTTTCAACAAGCAATGGACTATATTGCGAAAGCAGGTAAGCAATAAGCCCATAGATGTTTGATAAGATAAAAAAGTCCGTTAAAGGGTTAGGGTTAGTTTTGGACTATGTGTACGATAATGCATACCGCATAATTTCGGGCTTGCCCCGCATAAAACGAAGTAAGATTACGGATCATCTTTTGCTGGGAAGTCAGTATAATTTAATAGGATTAAAAAAACTAAAGACCATGGGCGTAACGGCAATCGTCAATATGCGGATGCACAATACCTACGGCGACGCAGTACACGAGGGGATTAAATATCTTCACTTGCCGACTGTGGATAATACCCCACCGCCATTGGATGTATTGATAAAAGGCGCTGACTTTATCGATAAGGAAATAAAGAACAACGGCATTGTTTACGTGCATTGCCGGCAAGGCCTCGGGCGCGGGCCAACAATGGCGATGGCGTACCTCATAAAAACAGGTTTGACCTATAAAGAAGCGTATACACTTGTTCGAAAAGTACGCGTGTTTATAAATCCCCGCCCCGGTCAAATTGAAAAGCTGAAGGAGTTGGAAGCTTATTATAAAACACTTTAATTTTTGTCAATAATCAATTTGTCATTGCGAGCGCAGCGCGGCAATCCCTTCGCAATGCATGGCCGATATGCAGGTTCATTATGCATAGTTACGCGATTGCCACATCGTTCCTCCTCGCAATGACAATTTGTCTATTAGCGTATACTAAACACACTTTTACCCCACTAATAAAAAATATCCTACTTTTAACAAACTTTACCGGTACTTATGCCCGCCGCCAAAACCGAAAATATTGATTGGATAAGCAACCTTCGGCTCATTGCCCTATATTCCGTTATCATAGTGCATAGCTCGGCGCCGTTGCTGATGCAATATGGTAAAGTACCCGCAGCCGATTGGTGGATGGCCGATTGTTTAAATGCAGCCGTTAGATTTGCTGTCCCGGTTTTTGTGATGATAACC
>CAZZUU010000322.1:0-4987 GCA_964657275.1 uncultured Mucilaginibacter sp.
AACAGACGCAGTTGGTACATATACCGGCTCTGTGGCTGCCTCGCTCCCCATCGGAGGAACTTTCACCGCAAGTAATTACATGATCACCTATTTATATGGCAATATCATAGTAAATACCGCTACCATAACTATAACTGCCGACAATCAAATCAAGATTTTTGGACAGGTTAACCCGGCGTTAACTGTTTCTTACACCGGATTTGTAAACAAAGACACCCCGACGCAACTAACAACATTGCCAATAGTTACGACTACTGCCACAACATTATCGCCGGCCGGACCATATCCAATAACGGCAAGCGGCGCGACATCCATCGACTATACTTTTATTTATGTTCCCGGAGTTCTTACCATTAATACGGCTTCTAACACGTATTCTCAGGCAATTGTTACGCCAGATGCTTTTACACCTAATGGCGATGGCATAAATGATACCTGGAATATTAAAAACCTTGATTCGTACCCAAATTGCACCGTTCAGGTATATAACCGCTACGGAGAAAATGTATATTCTTCAGTCGGTTATGGAGTTGCCTGGGATGGCACCTACAAAGGATCCCCCTTGCCAACCAGTACCTATTATTATGTTATCAACCTTAAAAATGGAAGTAAAACCTTTTCGGGGTTTGTAGTTATTTTACGGTAATGCGTTAATATAACACCATGCCCCGCATTTGCAATGCCAATGTTCTGAAATTTCGATCAATCATAGTCCCTATCCGGGACTATGATTGGGGCAGGGAATGTTTTGTGCACGATCCATCCGGGATACTGTGGCGCTTCGGCGAGTTTTTTAATAAGTGATGATATTAAATTACACCCTTTCCGCTAAAAACGGTCAGATTTGGTCGGCTTTGACCAAATCAACAGACTTCTTTCTTTTATAATATTTGAAAATCATCCAGCCTCCGAGCCCAAATGGTATTAGAAACCAAAGGTTAACCGCTTCGACGAATATATCAACCAAAATTTGCCATCCGTTTTCAATAGACATACCCATTCTTCTCAGTACGGGTAATTTATAAGCGGAGAGGTTGTCGTTGGCAATTGTTTCCTTGTTTATTACATTGCTCTCATAGAAGCTTAGCGTAACGATGCTATTTTTAACGGAATCGTCAATTTTACTATTTCCGATCTCGTGATCAACCATGTTGTTTTTAAAAGCCAGGATATCATCAGGACTTTTTGCATTTGCGTCCCCCTTTTTTTGAGCAGCTACAAGGGCCGCCTGGTTTTTAAGTTTTAGTTTAGTAGCTAAGTAGTCTAACGACTTATCAGTGATATCCATCCTGCTGTTGTTTATGTAAATACCTAAATGACCAACCTGCGACATGAAGTTTTCCATGTTTGCCGGAGGGATTTTAATGGTCATTTCTGCTGTGGTATTTAAAACCGTTACTCTCATTAACGAATCGTTACTTTTTAAAATATCCACACTGTCACCGGTAGTTGATTTTATTATGTGGTGGATGACAGTCCCGTTATTGCTTGCCGTGAGTTTTGTTATATAGTCAGAAGTTTGTCGGACATCCTTTACCTTAAAGTGGATATCAGCTGTTTTTACCAGTTTTTCTCCAGATTGAACAGTGTCAGCATTTGAAATCGGAGTGGCTGTTTTATTCCTTGCTGCCGACGTTGTATCAGCGGATTCACTGCTCCCTTTCCCTTTACAAGCACAAAGCAATCCCAGCCCCGCTATTAGCGGAATTAAAAATTTTGTTTTCATGATGATTATTGTTTGGTTTTGCTGTTAATACCTTTTTTTGTAAAAAGGTGACCCGTTGATGTCTTTGACGATCAAATTGTTAGGATCAGTATATTGATTTAAAGATAGATTTATTCAAATAATTCTGGCGGCATTAATGTGCTAAACTAACTCCGTGGTTTTAACAGATATGTCGATCATTCACAGTATTTAGCCGTATTGGCAAGCTAATAAAATTTGAGCAATCAAAAAATGACGGTCGACACTGATAGTGTGTATTGTACACGAACTGATTGCTGCCGCTAAAATATCGGTTGTTAACTGTCATTAAAATCGATATTTAAGGCTTTTTGCGAATTATTTAGAACAATTATAAATTAGATATTCGTGTCATTTATTTGTCAGTGATACTGTAATAAATTATACTTTTGTGGCTGAAAATTTCGGATAAAACATACATTTCTCTGTGAATATCAATCATTAATATCAAAAATTATTTAGTATAAATACACTTTATGAGGAGTTTCTCATTGATTTTTAAACAATTCTCAAGATCGTTTTTACTGATTGCCGGTTTTGCTTTTTGGGGATGCTCTGCTTATGCACAAGGCGATGCCGCCAAGGGCGAAGCGCTTTTTAAAGCCAAATGTACCACCTGCCATAAAATTGATCAGCAATTAGTTGGCCCGGCTTTGGGCCCGCAGCTTACCGAAGAAACTGACGATAAGTTCCTGGTAAAATGGATTGAAAACAACCAGGCTTTAATTGCGGCACACGACGCTAAAGCAACTACCATTTACAATAAGTTTAACCAGTCTAACATGACTGTTTTTACCGAATTGTCTGATGCTGATGCTACTAATATCATTACCTATGTTCGCGCGGATTGGAAAACACTGCAGGCGGCACCAAAAGCCGGCGCAACACCCGGAGCTGCAACTGAAGAATCCGGCCCCGATAGCCTTGTTATCTTCGCGCTGATTGGCGTTATTATTCTTGCCTTTATTATCATACTGGTATTAAACCGGGTAATTGCTACGTTGGAGCGTGTGCTGCTGAAAAACCAGGGATTAGCTATTGAAGAAGCCGAAGAAGATAAAGAACCGGTTGATAAGTTTGCCAAAATAAAGAAGCTTGCCAAAAACAAGAAACTGGTATTTTTTGTGATACTGTGCGCGGTTATCGCCTCTGGAAGCTGGACCTGGGTTATTTTATGGAACACCAACGTGCATACCGGATATCAGCCGGTACAGCCTATCAAGTTCCCGCATGATCTGCATGCCGGCGCTATGAAAATTGATTGCCAGTATTGCCACTCAGGTGCATACAAATCAAAAAATGCATCTATACCATCATTAAACGTTTGTATGAACTGCCACAAGGTTGTTAAAACCGAATCGCCCGAAATACATAAAATATACGATGCATTAGGATACGATCCGCAAACGCAAAAATACGATAGCACAAAGGCCCACCCTATGCAATGGGTACGTATCCATAACCTGCCCGATTTTGCGTATTTTAACCACTCACAACACGTTAAGGTGGCTAAATTAAGATGCCAGACATGCCATGGACCTGTTGAAACCATGAAAGAGGTTTATCAATATTCGCCGCTTACTATGAAATGGTGTATACAATGCCACAAGCGCACCAATGTTGACTTTAAAGGAAACGCATATTATACTAATCTTGAGCAGGTGCATACATTACTTAGCCAGGGCAAAAAGGTTACTGCAGCAGCAATGGGCGGCATTGAGTGCGGTAAGTGCCATTATTAATAATAGAATAAAACTTAGCATTACAGTTTATATAGCTTAAATGGATAGCAATAAAAAATACTGGAAAGGTTTAGAAGAACTGAACAAAACCCCGGATTTTGTTGAGAAAAATAAACACGAATTTGCAGAGCCGATCCCGATCGAAGATGTTTTGACCGGTGGCGGCTTAATGGGCAAAACCCCGCGCCGCGACTTTTTAAAGGTGATGGGCTTTGGTGTGGGTGCGGTTACGCTGGCGGCTTGTCAAAAAGTGCCGGTTCATAAATCTTTACCTTATTTAATAAAACCTGAGGAAGTTACCCCGGGCGTACCTAATTACTATACTTCAACCTACGAGGGGCATGCTATTTTGGTGAAAACCCGCGAGGGCCGCCCTATTAAAGTTGAAGGTAACCCAACTGATCTTTTATCAAAAGGTGGTGTAAGCGCGCAGGCGCAGGCATCGGTGCTTGATCTTTATGATGTTAACCGTTTAAAAGGCCCGGTAAAAGACGGCAGCGAAGCCGGGTGGAGCCAGGTTGACGCGTTTATAAAATCGGAGCTTGCAGCAATTAAGGCAGGCGGCAAAAAAATACGTATCGTATCATCAACCATCAGCAGCCCATCGTCACTAGCGGTTATTGCCGATTTTATTACACAGTTTCCAACTGCAAAACATATTAATTACGATGCGGTATCCTATACCGGTATCATACAGGCTAATCAAAACAGTTTTGGCAAGGCAGTATTGCCCCACTACTACTTTGATAAAGCCGACGTTATTGTAAGCTTTGGCGCTGATTTCCTGGGTACATGGATATCATCTGAAGAATTTACCAGGCAATACGTTCAAAACCGGAACAACAAATCGCTGCAAAGCAAAAAAATGTCGCGCCATATCCAGTTTGAAACCGGTATGAGCTTAACCGGTTCAAATGCTGATGTGCGCCTGCCGATAAAACCTTCCGAAGAAGGAATTGCCCTTATAACTTTATACAACGCAATATCGGGCACTACTTTACCGGGTACAAAAAAATTAAATAATTCAAATGCCGATAAGGCAATAGCGATAGTTGCCAAAGAATTACTGGCTGCAAAAGGAAAAGCCTTAGTGGTTGCCGGTTCAAATGACGTAGCTACACAGGTACTGGTAAATGCGATCAACTCCCTGCTGGGCAGTTACGGCAAAACCATCGACCTGGATAACCCATCGCACCAGTATGCAGGCAACGATGCCGAATTTGTTGAGCTGATAAAGGATATGAACAGCGGCGATGTTGATGCCGTATTCTTCCTGGATGCCAACCCGGTTTACGATTATTACAACAGCAAAGAAGTTGCTGACGCACTTAAAAAAGTACGGTTAAAAGTATCATTCTCGAATTTCAGCGATGAAACTGCTTCTCTTTGTAATGTAATTACGCCAAATCATTATTACCTGGAATCATGGGGTGATGATAGCGCGTTTGAAGGATATTACACCGTTTTACAACCGGCAATTAACCCGGTGTATGAAACACGC
>CAZZUU010000323.1:0-4967 GCA_964657275.1 uncultured Mucilaginibacter sp.
AACCAGTATGCGGATGGGTGTGGTTGGCATGGCTAAAATGATGGCGGATGAGTTTGGCCCCTACAATATTACGGTGAACAATGTTGCACCCGGATTAATATTAACCGACCGGATAAAACACACCCTGCCTAAAGACAAAGACCCGGATGAAGCGATAAAAGAAAAAGCCAAAAGCATCCCGCTGGGGCGAATAGGCAAACCCGAAGAATTGGCTGCCATGGTTACCTTTTTAGCATCAGAACCGGCGGCTTATATCAGCGGTACAACAACACAGGTAGATGGCGGAGCAAGCAGGAGCATTTTTTGATTGGTGGACATGGAAAAAGAGATAAGTCATGCCGTCCGCCCTCCGGCGGATCGGCACCTCTCAGGACTGTAAACGCGGGATAGGTCTGCAAAAGCCAAGGCGTATACTCGGCAAGCCTTAATATCATGAGGGATCCTGAAACGAGTTCAGGATGCCCCGTATTTTTATAACAATTTTGGGTTCAATGCCGAATCTATTATCTCGCCTATTGGTTTGCTCATCAGCCACTTTTCATTATCATTTTTTTGCCACTCGTTTTTAAAGGGAGTAACACGTGCGCCGTCGGCTACGTAAATGATGGTCATTATTTCGCGGCGTTTGGTTGAATTATTGCCGTTTGCGTGGTGCATGGTAAAACCGCGGTGCCAGGTAGCATCGCCGGCTTTCATGGTATTGGCGCGGCTTATCGGGAAGTTATGTTCTTTAACGTAGTCGTCAAAGGCACTTTCCGATTCGTCCGATATCTCATAGTTAAAAACCGACCCTTCCGTGTACGATCCGGAGGCAAAGGTAAGCATGCCCATATCTACATCAATATCCACCAAAGGCATCCACATGGTAACTGTATTGTTGGTATCAATGGGCCAGTAATATTGGTCCTGGTGCCAGGGCGTAGGGCCGCCGCCCGGCTCTTTAAACAGCGCCTGGTCGTGGTACAAACGCACGTTTTCCACACCCATCAAATCCGCAGCAATTTTCGCCATACGTTTGGCCAGCACAAATTTGCGCACGCCTTCATCACTTTGCCACAAATTCATGATCTGTAAAAAAGCCTTGCCGTAGGTATCCCTGTCTGCAAGTTTGCGTTTCTCGGTATTGTACCTGTCGGCGGCATCAACAATAACCGGGCGGTAAATGGCAATTTCTTCGGAAGAAAGTACATGTTTGATTAACGTATGTCCGCTTTTTTGAAATTCGTCGATGTTCCAGTCGGGTAGATCTTTAAAATCGTCTAACTGGGGGAGGTAGGTAACAGGTTTAGTCATATTAAAGAAATATATCCAAAGTAAGGTATACTTTGATCACAAAAATATGAAGAAAATGGTATAATTATGGATTATTTTATCCGTAATTTTATACAAGTAAATTTTTGTATTAAGATATACAATGATCAAAGCTTCGTTTGAGGTACTTCATCCGGTAAACGGTCAATCGTTTTTAGTGAGGAAATTTGGTAATGCTGCTTTTGATGCGCCATACCATTTTCACCCTGAATATGAGCTGACCTACATTTTACAGGGCTCGGGCAAGCGCTACATCGGCAGCCATATGGAAGATTTTGCTGCCGGCGACCTGGTGTTGATAGGCCCCAACCTGCCGCACTGCTGGAAACTGGAGCCTGGCAAGGATATGCAGGCAGATGCAGCCGCCATAGTTGTACAATTTAACGCTTCGTTTTTAGGTGATGATTTTTTTAATAAAAACGAGCTTCAGCACATTAAAAAGCTTTTCCAAAAAAGCGGCAGCGGCATCAGTTATCACTCGGGCACACGCACTGCGGTTAACCATAGCATGACCGCGTTAAGCAAAGAAAAAAATAGCTTTAAATTGCTGATTACCCTGCTGGAAATTTTGCAGCGGCTGGCCCTGTCGCAGGAGTACACGCTTCTTGATCAAAACCGCGTGATTGGCGAACGTACCCTTGCTGAACAGGAACGGATAAACCCGGTATTTGCCTACCTGGTTGAAAATTTCAGGGGGCAGGTTTCCCTTGATGCCGCAGCGGGCATCGCCAATATGACCACCAACGCCTTCTGCAAATATTTTAAAAAAATAACCCGCAAAACATTTATGGAAACCATTATTGAGTACCGACTCAATTATGCCATACAGCAACTGGTGCAAACTGATAAACCCATATCGGAAATATCGTTCGACAGCGGCTTTGGCGATGTATCGCACTTTTATAAAATGTTTAAATCAAAAATGAACCTGAGCCCCCTCAGCTATCGCAAAAAGTTTATGCGAAGTTTGGGTGATGAGGAAAAATTGGGGAGCGGGTATGCAACGAATGTTGCGTGAAGTTACGGCGTCATCAATTCATTATTTGTTTAATAAGCTATCAATTGTCGAGGCCGTCGTCGCTTCAAAATCATCGCTGTATCCATCTTTCACTTTTGCAATTTTTCCTTCTTTGTCTATGAAATAAAAGGTAGGAAATCCACTTACCTCATATAATTTTACCACATCTGCCGCTTTAACAAGGCTTGGATATTTTATACCGTATTGTTTGTCAAACGTCAAAACTGCTTTTTCACTATTTCTCTCGGTTACACTGGCTATTATAAAGTTTTGATTTTTATACTTTTCATATAGGTTATTTAACGGTGTTAGAGAAAGCATGCAACCGTAGCAGCCGATAAAGTAAAAATCAAGCAGTATCACTTTACCCTTCATTTGTGACAATGACATCTTTTTACCATCTGCGGTATATAAAGTCCAATCGGGCGCAGTGTTTCCAACTAACGAATTTGAGGGAGACCATTTTTTATGCGGGCGGAATCCTTTAGGGACGGTAAATGAAGCTATATCTACATCATCCTGATTGAACTTATAACCGGGATAGTGATCTTCTATATAACTGTTTGTCGCTGCATTACCGTACATAATGTATCTTGATTTTTTTGTCTCCGAAGGGTCTCCAACGGGACTCTGCGGGGACATGTCAGCTTATAAGAAGTCCACTTAAACATGCTACCAACGCAGGGTCCTTTCAGAGACCCTGCGGCGACAGGGAAAGACCCAGCACCGCCAAAAACACACGGCCCTTTCAGACACCCCTGCGGCGACAAAGAGTTGTAAAATTCCATAATCCTCCCCGGCAACGTTTGCGTTGATTTTATCTGTTAATTTTTAAATTATCCTTTTATCTGCTTAAAATCGCTCCTTATTGACCTATAAGCCGTGAAACCTGTTAACGGTTTAAAATTAATTTTTCAATAGCTATGAGAAAGATGTTATTTATTGGCGGCTTTATTTTAACGGGCCTGTCTTCGTTGGATGCTTTTGCTGTTAAAGCAATTACCCGGCAACATTTACTGATCGACAATAATTGGAAATTCAGCCAGTCGGATACCGTAAATGCAGAACAGCCAAACTTTAACGACAACAAGTGGCGGACCCTTGACCTTCCGCACGACTGGAGTATAGAAGGTGAATTTAAAAAGGACGCACCGACAACAGGTTACGGCGGCTACCTGCCAACAGGTATTGGATGGTACCGCAAGCATTTGATTCTGAATAAAATTAAAAAGGATCAAAAATCATGGATAGAATTTGAAGGCGTGTATATGAACAGCGATGTTTGGATCAACGGCCATCATTTAGGCAAGCACGCTTTTGGTTACACCAGCTTTTACTATGACCTTTCTGCCTTTATAAAAAAAGGCGACAATATTATCGCCGTAAAGGTTGATAACTCCATCCAGCCCAATAACCGCTGGTACTCAGGGTCGGGTATCTATCGTCACGTATGGTTGAATATTACAAACCCTGTACATATTGCGCAATGGGGTACTTATATTACCACCCCAGAGGCAGATTCTACATCGGCAACTGTCTATGTGCATACCTTTATTGAAAACGACCTGCCGGTTGCTAAAAATATCCTGTTACGTTCGGTTGTTAAAGATGGATCGGGCAGGGAGATCGCAACTGTTGAAACGCCTGTTTCCCTTGCCGCTTCGGGCCAAACTGATGCAGCGCAAACGATAAAAATAACCACGCCTTCGCTTTGGTCGATAGAAAGCCCCTCGCTATATTCATTACATTCATCAGTGATCGAAGGAAAAAGCGTTGCAGACAACCTGAGTTCGCCTTTTGGCATTCGGAAAATTGAATACGATAAGGATAATGGGTTTTTTCTGAACGGTAAACATGTTAAAATGAATGGGGTTTGTGTACATCCCGATGCAGGATGCCTTGGTGCAGCCGTACCTAAACAGGCATGGGTACGGCGCCTGCAGTTGTTAAAAGAAATGGGCTGTAATGCTATCCGTACCGCACATAATCCTCCCGACCCTGATTTTTTAGACCTTTGCGATCAAATGGGTTTCCTGGTAATGGACGAAGCGTTTGACGAATGGGAGATTGCGAAGGGGCAGGTAAAATATAGCTATCATACGCTTTTCGCTGAAAATTCGCAGAACGACCTGATCTCCCTCATTCATCGCGACCGCAACCATCCGTCTGTTGTGATATGGAGTGCGGGAAATGAAGTTTTAGACCAGGGTAAGGACCGTGGCGTTGAAGTGCTTAAAAACCTGATGGAAACATTTCATAAAGAAGACCCCACCAGGCCGGTAACTGTTGCGAATGATAGGATCGCTGATGTGGATTATCCAACAAAACCGGCTTTTTTGGAAATGGAAGACATCGTTGGCTATAATTATGTTGACCGCTGGCTTAACCGCAGGGAACTATATTACAGCATCGACAAAATGGCGCACCCTAACTGGAAAATGATAGGAACAGAAAATGGCGCCATTCCCAGCGTAAGGGGAAGATACACATTAGCGTCTGACAAGCAGGTTACACGGTTTCGCGGCCGTGGTGGCAACTATAACACCAGCATGGTGAAGGCCGAGCAATTGTGGAGGTTTACGGCGACACATGATTATGTTATCGGTGATTTTATGTGGACGGGGATCGATTTCCTGGG
>CAZZUU010000324.1:0-4965 GCA_964657275.1 uncultured Mucilaginibacter sp.
ATTGTAAGGTATAATATAGCTGGTAACACCCATAAAAAAGAACATCAGGGTAAAGGCTAACCAGACGGCATTGGTGATACTTTCGGTTTTTACGGGTGGGCAAAAGGTTAAACCGCAAAAAATAACCGCCGGTAAAACCGCCCATTTCATAAATGGTATGCGCCGTCCCTTACGGTGACGGCTTTTGTCGCTCATTGATGCTATGAACGGGTCATAAACCGCATCAACCAGCCTGCCCGAAGTTTCGACGAGCGACATGATATTAAATATCCCGAAAACAAGCAATTGCGGAACGAGCGCTACCAACCGGGCGTTAGACGGCGGCAGATAAAAATAGGTCAGCATCACAATAATAATATTGGTCATGATGCTCCAGCCTATCATACCGCAGGCGTAGGCAAGTTGTTTTTTAAGAGGTAGTTTCTCAGCAGGCATTTACCTGCAATATGCAAATATTAATGAAAGATTTAACTAAACGTTTAAAACTCGATCCAGTTGTTAATGGTTAAGTTGTTAATGGTTTCGGTTTTACGGGCAGCGTATCTGCCAAAATAAAAATGCCGCCTATGATCCCAACATCTTTAAGCCAATTGCCCCATAGTTCACTCGGTTGGATAACAAACCTTGGGCCCCATACCATTAGATCGAAGGCCAGTAATATGATACCCAGCCAGGTGATCATCAGGCGCGTTCCCCTGCCAAGCAGGATCGTTCCGCCATCTAAAACCAGCACAACGCCCGTAAGATAAACCCAAAACAGTAGCCCCGGAACAATGAAAGTTATGGTAGGTAACATTGGCGGAATACCCGGCGCGAACTGGGGATAAATAAAATGCAGTATGCCAAAAGCTGTTATCGAAACCGCCAGTATAAAATGCCCGATTACAAAGGGTATATTAGTTTCTTTAGCTTTCCAGCTTTCGGATTCCGTACCTGCATAAAGAAAAACGGCGCCGCAAAGCCCAAAGTCCTTAAAGGCGTTGATAATCCGGTTGGGCAGTTCGCCGAATATCCCTTGTACCGCCTTGGGATACATCGATATGTGGAAAAGTAACGGGCCATGGATCAGTATCACGAACAATAAGATCTCGATACCTAACAAAAGGGAAGCGATGTAAGCATATTTTCTGAAAAGGATGGCTACTCCGGCTGCGAAAATGGTAACACCCGTAAAGTACGCCCAAAATATTGGAAACGGAATCCAGGGTGGCACTATCATTCCCACGAATGAAGCATATATAAAATGTAGAGCGGGGTAAACAAGCATTGGAATGGCCAGCAGGTAGCGGCCAATTTTAGGTACATTGTTCATCGGTTTAATTGGTTTATGAGTTGAAATGTACAGATTAATAGGTAATTAACAAAAGAAAAGTCATGCTAAACTTGTTTCAGCATGACCTGTTGTTTTTAAAATCTATATTTTTGAATAAATAAATCATTGTTATGAACAATCCCAAAGGAGTTATTATAAATTCAAGCCCGTATGGCGTAAAGGAATCAATTGATCGATTAGAGGCATTTTTAACGCAGCACGGAGCTACGATTTATGCCCGTATAGACCAACAGGCCGAGTTACAACTGGCAGGACAAACTATAGCACCGCTTGAATTTATACTATTTGGCAACCCAAAGGCAGGCGGCCCGATTATGATAGAAAATCCGATCGCGGCACTCGACTTGCCCCTAAAAGTTATCGCCTGGGAAAATGAAAAACAGGAAGTATTTATAGCATATAACGATGCCTTGTATATTGAAGACAGGTACGGGTTAACGCATAACCCGGCTTCACCATTAAATTTAGCTAATTTGATTGCAAAGGCCCTGAAGCCATAAACATAATTTGAGTAATTCGCAATAATTCGTACTATAAGCGCCTTTTATAATCCTGAATAATAATCATAACCTTGCTCGGCCCAGTAATCGCGCGGGCGGCTGTTGCTAAAACTTACCGTGCCAATGCGTTTAAGATTTTTGATACCATACTTAACCGGTATGATCAGGCGCAGCGGGGCGCCGTTTTGCAGGGGCAATAATTTATCATTCATCTCATAAGCCAGCAGCGTTTGCGGGTGCATGGCGCTTGGCATGTCCAAACCAACATAATAAGTTTTATCCGGGGTTTCCATACCTACGTACTGCATCTTTGCATACTCATCCAGTTGATAATGCTTAACAAAATCGCTGAATTTTACGCCGGCCCAATGTGATATTTGGTCCCAGCCCTCTACGCATTTAAAATCATAAATAATCTCGGTTTTTGGCAGGGCCATTAATTCCTGTAACGAGACCTGTAAGACATCACCCGGCCGTTTCACTACCTCAAGTTTCCACGTTGCGGGGTCGAATTTCTTTTCAGCTTCTACTCCAATATCGCTGTTAACCTTTACGTTTTTGGCAGCCCGTGATTTAGGATAGGTTTTCACCAAATGGTTATCGCTGAACACTCGTCTGAAGAAAAGCTCGGTTTTATTAAGCGCTCGCCGTAACGGCTTGTGTGCGCCGGCGGTAATGCCTGCGGCTTCAGGCGGCGATTTGTAGAGCCAGCGCCATCCTTCAAAAGCGCCAACAGCGAAAACGCCAAAGGTGGTGAACGATATAAAGTTTCGCCTGCTTATCTTTTGCTCAATGGTAAGTGGCTTTTTTTCCTTTTTAATTGGCTTTTTCATCGTCGATTGGCGTTTGAATAATTGGTTTAGGCTTTTCATTTATTACTTCAAATCCCGAGATAACAGACCGGAAATTATTCCACCCGGCCAGTATTACCTGTACAATATGGATCACGAAAAAGAAAACATAACCCAGCGTTAAGGCAAAATGGATTATTCGCGCGAAATGATAACCGCCGCATAACCATGTCAGGTAATAAAACTGAACAGGTTTATAAATAGCCAAACCCGTAATTACCGAGCCAATGCCCATAAAAATGATGGACGTGTAGGCGATACGCTGGGCGGCGTTATATTTATTTTGTGGCGGGGCCATTTTGCGGATATGCAGATCGTGCAGGAGTACCAGCCAGGCTTCTTTAAAGGACTTTTTTTGAGGCACCAGCTCGCGCCATTCGCCTGATATGATGGTGTAGAGTATATAAAAGATGCCGTTCAGCGTAAAGAACCACATAAACAGGAAATGAAAGGCCATTCCTTCCGACAGCCGATGCGGTATGCTCAACGTATCATAAAACCAATCAGGGAAGAAACGGAAAAATGTATGTCCGAATAACGTGACCGAATAAATATCGTTGGCCCAGTAGATCAGCATACCGCTCCATATCATGACGGTTAGTATTGGGAAGTTAACCCAATGGCACCAGCGCATGGCCAGGGAATGTTTTTCTTTTATTACTTTCATTTATATTTCAGATCGGATACTGTTTATTTACAATGTAACTTTCGCCGCACCCACAACTGCCCCATTTGAGGCATTTTGCAGGAAACCGATGATCTCCCAGTCGTGTGTATTATACCCTTTCGGTAAAGCAATATCTGCCACTCCGCTATTGCTATTCAGCGGCACCGATTGAAGCTTACGTACAATTTGAACATGTGATAAGGTACGGCCACCGTTCTCGCCACGCTCAACTTTAGTTTGGGCCGATTTTTCCAAAACGGCAACCAGCAATACGGTATTTTTACTAGCGCCCTCGGTGGTGTATTTTAAGCTTGCCTGGTTTTGGTCGGTTTTTAAATCAGTTAAAGTTAATTGTGCAACGGGTGCTTTTTGTAAACCGGCCCGTATAGCATTACGTAATGTGCCTTCCTCTGATCCAACAAATTCGGTTTTTCCATTAACAATTACCTGCGGGGTATAAACTGATTGCAAGTGCAGGTAATTCGCATAATCGTTTTGCCGTTTCGAAAAGTCCGCGCTGCTGAATACATCTTTCCAGCCCAGCCTGTTCCAGTAATCAACATGGTAGGCAAGTATATAAACCGGCTTGTCTTTACTTTCCTTCTGGATCTTCGCCACAAGTTCGTCGGCAGGCGGGCAACTGGAGCAGCCTTCTGAGGTAAATAATTCAACAACGGCAAAGCCCTTGGTGTCCGTATTTTTGTTGCTCAATGTACGCGGTTTTATAAATGCCGATGAAGCTAACGCAACAATCGAAATGGCGATGGGTACAACAAATATTTTAATTGGTCTCATTTTTTATTGATTAAATTTAAAGCATTTACGTGCTTAGTCGGTAGACGAAATAAAACCTTACAGTAAATTTAAGTTTTTTATCTAATGTAAATACTAATTAAACGGCATTACGGATTTTATTCAGACAATAAATAAGTTCTGACAAAGCGCTGTAAGGTTTTTATCTTTTTTGCGACTAAAAGAGGACATTGATTATTTTTAACTATCGCAACTAATGAATAACACGCTAAATCCTCATCAATGGGTGAATACACATGCCGATTACCTGTATAATTTTGCAATAACACGTATAAACGATGAGGAACAGGCAAAAGACCTGGTGCAGGAAACATTCCTGGCAGCGCTGGAGAAGCTCAATAATTTTGAAGGTAAAAGCTCCGAACGTACCTGGTTAACCGCTATTCTGAAAAATAAGATTATTGACGTCTATCGCAAAAAGTCATCCGGCCTCAAAACAACAGAGGTAAAAGAGGCGGAACAAGAACAACATCATTTTTTTGCCGAAGACGGCCACTGGTTGCCCGAGCACGGGCCGCGGGAGTTCGGGATCGAAGACAAGGATCATTTGGTTAGCAAAGAGTTTGAAAATATACTGCAAAAGTGTATGCAAAAACTTCCTGCTTTGTGGATGGCCGTTTTTACAATGAAGCACATCGAGGAGCAGGCGACAGATATGATCTGTACGGAGCTAAAGGTTACTTCATCAAACTTTTGGGTTATTATTCATCGCGCCAAGCTAAACCTCAGGGCGTGCCTTCAAAAAAATTGGATTTAAGGAATTGAGCTATGAGTCAACTAAAAAAAATTATATATATTTTT
>CAZZUU010000325.1:0-4948 GCA_964657275.1 uncultured Mucilaginibacter sp.
GCAGCGGGTACATGGATGGGGCATGTGATTGAACATATCGCGTTCGAAATACAATCGCTTGCCGGCATGGAAACAGGATTTGGCCGTACCCGCGAAACCAAAACACCCGGAGTTTATAATGTGGTATTTACTTACCTGGAAGAAAAGGTTGGCGTTTATGCTGCCGAGGCATCGGTAAGGATCGCTGTGGCGCTGATTAACGGCGATGATTACAACCTTGAACATGATATACAGCAAATGCGCGAGATCCGGGAAAATACGCGGCTGGGGCCAAGTACAGGATCGATCGTGGAAGAAGCGATTGCAAGGGATATTCCGTGGATACGCTTAAATAACCAGTCGCTGGTACAACTGGGTTACGGCAAAAACCAGGTACGCTTCAGGGCAACCATGACTGAAAAAACCAGCAGCATAGCGGTTGATATCGCCAGTAATAAGGATGAAACCAAACGGCTATTGCAGGAGCAGGCCATACCGGTCGCCAAAGGTATTACTATATCATCAGCTGAACAGATAGATGAAGCTATCAAAAGAGTGGGTTTCCCGCTGGTATTTAAACCATTGGATGGTAATCACGGCCGTGGTATTTCTATTAACATAAAAACACGCGGGGATGCTGTAGCTGCCTATGAACATGCTGCCCGGATCTCCCGCAGGGTAATTGTTGAACGGTTTGTTACCGGCTATGATTTCAGGGTATTGGTTATCGATAATAAAATGGTAGCCGCTGCTTTGCGCGATCCGGCGCATGTAAAGGGAGATGGCGTGTCAACGATACAACAACTGATAGATAAAGAAAATACCGACCCCCGCCGTGGCTATGGGCACGAAAATGTGCTTACGCTGATTGATATTGATCGAGACACCCTCGACCTTTTAGAAAAAATGCGGTACACTTTGGGAACCGTGCCTGCCAAAGGTGAAAAAGTATTTGTAAAATCAACCGCTAATCTCAGTACCGGCGGTACATCCATTGACGTTACCGACCAGGTGCACCCGCAAAATGTTTTTATTTGTGAACGCATATCACGGATTATCGGCCTGGATATTTGCGGTATCGATATTATGGCCGAAAACCTAACCGAACCGCTCACTGAAAATGGCGGCGTGGTATTGGAGGTAAATGCAGCGCCGGGTTTCAGGATGCATATTGCGCCAAGCGAAGGGTTGCCGCGCAACGTTGCCGGGCATGTGATCGATATGCTATACCCTGCCGGGAAATCGGCGCGGATACCCATCATAGCCGTAACGGGGACTAACGGAAAAACGACTACTACACGGCTCATTGCGCACATCGCGAAAAATAACGGCTATCGGGTAGGTTTCACCACTTCCGATGGTATTTACGTGCAGAACACCATGATGCTGAAGGGCGATACCACTGGACCGGTAAGCTCAGAGTTTATTTTAAAAGACCCTACCGTTGATTTTGCGGTGCTGGAAACGGCACGCGGCGGTATTTTAAGGGCCGGTTTAGGGTTCGGTTTTTGTGACATTGGTGTAATCACCAATATTCAGGAGGACCACCTGGGTTTGGCTGACATACATACGTTGGACGACCTTGCCCGTGTAAAAAATGTAGTTATAGATTCGGTAAAAAAAGACGGTTGGGCAGTTTTAAATGCCGATAATTCCTATTGTGTGGAGATCGGTAAAAAGGCTTCATGTAAGGTGGCCTATTTTAGCCGGGATGAAAACAACTCTGTTATCAAATCACATTGCCGTAAGGGCGGTATTGCCTGCATTTATGAGAACGGTTTTATTACCATCCAAAAAGGCGACTGGAAGATAAGGGTACAAAGAACCACACTGATCCCGATCACCTTTGGCGGAACCGTTCCGTTTATGATTGAAAATGTTTTGGCGGCTACGCTCGCTACCTTTTTATATGATATTAAAACCGAAGATATTAAAATATCCCTCGAAACCTTCATACCTTCGGCGGCGCAAACGCCGGGGCGCATGAACATCTTTAATTTCCGGGATTTCCGCTTTATGATAGATTTTGCACACAACCCGGCTGGGTTTAACGGTATAAAGGCGTTTTTGAAGCATATCGACTCCCCTTTAAAAATCGGTATCATCGCGGGTACCGGCGACAGGAGGGATGACGACATTCGCGAGCTTGGTAAAATATCGGCAGAAATGTTCGACTATATTATTTTACGCCAGGAAAAACACTTGCGCGGCCGCACCGCCGAAAATATCTTGAGCCTGTTAATTGAGGGTATCGAGTCCGTTGAACTGGAAAAGAAATTCGAGATCGTACCGAACGAAATTGACGCTATTAAACATTCGATGAGCCTGGCGGTGCCCGGTGCTTTCATTGTCGCGTTAAGCGATGTGATAGACAACGCCATTGAAACCGTACAGGATTACCAGGAGCAGGAGAGGAATGGGACGTTTAATGTGTAAGAAAGATTTTGGATTTTGAATACGGAAATCGGAATGTGGACCCGATAGCTATCGGGTGCGAAATGATAATACTAACATCGAAGGAAGGGAGATATTAAATGTCACTTACTAAGAGTTATCCAATAAATTTCAAGGAAATTACAGCTAATCTTGAATTTTATGAAGAGGTATTAACTCTCCATAAAAAGGCGGAAAATTATTTGCTTGGTTTTTATTGGTGTCAGGAAATAAAAAACTGCTTTTTATACACTAATATAGGTCGGGTGTTTTCAATCTATATTTTTGAAATTGTAAATACTGCAAGTGTTGAGGATGATTTTTTATGGATAATAGTGGGCGATATACCGTCCATGTATTTGAATGTTTTTGTTGACGACACAACAATTAAGGTTATTGAAAACTATATTGATCTTGCGCAGGACTGGATAAATCAAATTAAAAATGGCCACTCAGTTGCTGAATGCTATCCCTTTAATGCACAGCCAACTATTGAATTGGCAGAACTTTTACAGAAAAAAATTTCTTTTATGAGAGATTCAGTAATTCAGAATATTGATGATATCCCATTTAAAAAAATAAGATAACGTCCGGGGATTTCGTGAGTCAGATTGGATGTTTGTTAGCGTTAGCCCAGCCGCAAGGTATCTAATTCCATAATTTAGCGCCCACATGCCCTTACTCGATATTATATTCCAGGATGATAATTTGGTAGCCATTAACAAGCCACATGGCTTGCTGGTTCACCGGTCGCCGATTGCTGCAAATGTGGAAGAGTTTGCGTTACAACTACTACGCGACCAGCTTAACCGGCGGGTGTTCCCGGTTCACCGGCTCGACCGTAAAACCGGCGGCGTTCTGTTGTTTGCCGTCAGCAAGGATGTCGAGAAACTGATGCAGCAACAGTTTTATGAAAACCGGGTCGATAAAAAATACCTGGCCATTGTACGCGGTTACACACCTGATGAGGAAGAGATAGATTATCCCCTGCGTAAGGAAAATGGCACCTTGCAGGAAGCTTTCACCAAATATAAAACGCTGGCCCGCGCCGAGCTTGATGTGCCGTTGGGCAGCCACCCAACATCGCGCTATTCATTGGTTGAGGCTAATCCGCAAACCGGCAGGATGCACCAGTTGCGTAAGCATTTCAGTCATATATTTCACCCCATAATCGGCGATCGTACACACGGCTGCAATAAACAAAACAAATTATTTGCCGAACGATGGGAATTGGATACGATGCTGCTGCATGCATCCCTATTATCATTTGATCACCCGGTAACAGGTTTGCCGGTAAATATTGAAGCACCCTTGCAGGCGGAATTTGTTCGGGTAATATCTATTATGGGATGGTAGAGTTTGCCGGCAACCAATCGGCTTAACGCGACTATTTCTTCTTAGGCGCCGATAAGTAATAATGCCATAATACCATGGTTGCGATAGCTCGGTATGGTTGCCATTTTTCGGCTATCGCTATAATTTCTTCTTTAGGGGTATCGATCGGCAGGTTTTTTACCCGCTTTAGGGCATTTACGGCAGCAAGATCGCCGATAGGGAATACGTCAGCATGCTGCAAAACAAACATCAGGTACACATCAGCAGTCCAGTTGCCGATGCCTTTTAGGGCGACTAGTTTTGCGCGAATCACGTCATCGTCTAAATCTTCCAGTTCGTTAAAGTTAAGCTGCCCGCTTAGTATCGCTTCGGCTAAATACTTTATGTAACTTGTTTTTTGCCGGCTGCAATAACAGGCCCTCATTTCTTCGTCGGTCAGTAAGAGTAAACGGGCGGGCGTTAATTCCTGCGTCCGCTCTTTTAATTTGTTCAATGCTGATAATGCGGATGCCAGCGAAACCTGTTGCTCTAAAATAAAGTGCACCAGCGTTTCAAACGTATTTGGCCGCGACCAAAATGGGGGGTAACCATAAGTTTCAATTATAGCCGCCAGGTCAGGATCAGCTTTGGCGAGTTTATCGCAAATAGAGTGATAATTGGATTGGGTAAACTTGTTGGTCATTTTGTTGTTTTAAACTTACTAATTTTTTTAGGATTTAGCATTTACTTTTCTGATTTTTACTCCATGAACAATCTGCCGCCTTTAGCCGAGCGCATGCGCCCTAAAAACCTGGATGACTATGTCGGCCAAAAACATTTGGTAGGCAAAGGCGCGGTATTGCGTAAGGCCATTGAATCGGGTTCACTACCGTCGATGTTGTTTTGGGGGCCGCCGGGCGTGGGGAAAACTACCCTGGCCTACATCATTTCGCAAACGCTCGACCGGCCATTTTTCTCTTTGAGCGCCATCAATTCGGGGGTAAAGGATGTGCGGGAAGTAATTGAAAAAGCATCGGTATTAAAAGAACAGGGAGAAACATTGCCGGTATTATTTATTGACGAAATTCATCGTTTCTCCAAATCGCAGCAGGATTCACTGCTGGGCGCCGTTGAGCGGGGAATAGTTACGCTAATAGGCGCAACTACCGAAAACCCGTCGTTTGAGGTGATCTCGGCTTTGCTTTCGCGGTGCCAGGTTTAT
>CAZZUU010000326.1:0-4945 GCA_964657275.1 uncultured Mucilaginibacter sp.
CTCTCTCATACCGGCTGCCGTGATGCGCACAAATTTGGCTTTTTGGAGCTCATCAACCGTCGCTGCCCCGCAATAGTGCATCCCGGCACGCAAGCCGCCGATATATTGGTATATTACTTCAGATAAGGTGCCTTTATAAGGCACACGGCCCACAATGCCTTCAGGGACTAGTTTGGTGACGATATCAGTATCATCCTGGAAATAACGGTCTTTTGAACCTTTATCCATCGCCTCAACCGAACCCATGCCACGGTAGGATTTAAACTTCCGGCCCTCGTACAAAATAGTTTCGCCCGGAGACTCCTCAACTCCCGCAAATAATGAACCCGCCATTATCGAGCTTGCACCCGCTCCAAGCGCCTTAACAATATCGCCTGTTTGTTTTATACCGCCGTCAGCAATAACAGGGATGCCACGACCTTCAAGTGCCTTAGCGCATTCATATACGGCAAATAATTGTGGTACACCAACGCCAGCCACAATCCGGGTGGTACAAATTGACCCCGGACCGATCCCTACCTTAACGGCATCGGCTCCGGCATCAGCCAGTGCTAACGCGCCTTCGGCTGTAGCGACGTTGCCGGCTACGACCTGCAGATCAGGAAACATTTGTTTTACCTGTTTAACCATCTCAATTACACCTTTCGAGTGCCCATGAGCAGTATCAACAGTTATTACATCAACCCCTGCACCTACAAGGGCTATTACCCGTTCAATATTCTCGGCGGCAACGCCGACAGCGGCGCCAACACGGAGGCGGCCAAATTCATCTTTACAGGCGCTGGGGAAGTTTTTAAATTTTTGTATATCCTTAAAGGTGATCAATCCGCACAAAAAGCCTTCTTCATTAACAACCGGTAATTTTTCTATTTTATGATTTTGCAATATCTCCTCGGCCTGTAAAAGTGTGGTTCCCTGCGGTGCGGTAACCAGGTTTTTGGTAGTCATTACTTCCTTTACAGAACGGTCCATTTCCTTTTGAAAGCGAAGGTCGCGATTGGTTATAATGCCCTTCAACTTATGATCGCCATCAACAATCGGTATACCGCCAATTCTAAACTCCCGCATAATTTTAACCGCATCAGCAACGGTCGATGTTTCCGGTAAGGTAACCGGATCCTGGATCATGCCGCTTTCTGACCGTTTTACTTTGCGGACCTCATCGGCCTGCGCCTGGATGCTCATGTTTTTATGCAGGATACCTATCCCTCCGGCCTGTGCAATGGCAATAGCCAACGAAGATTCGGTAACTGTGTCCATCGCAGCCGAAAGAATAGGGATATTTAGCCGGATCTTTTTAGTCAAAAAAGAGCTGGTGTCAACATCGCGCGGTAAAACTTCTGAGTAAGCTGGGAGTAGTAAAACGTCGTCGTAAGTTAATCCTTCGGCAACAAATTTTGTGGAGTCTAATTGCATGGCAAATAATTGTTTGGAGTTATTATTTGCCGGGCAAAGCTAACTTTTTATTTCGGATTTCGGAAGTTCGATTTCGAATTTATATGTATCGAAGATAAAAATTGCCTAATGATGATAAAGCCCTACAAAGCTCAACTTACTATCAAGTAATAAAGCAATCCGAAATCGAAAATCCAAAATCCGAATTTCTCTAATACTTTCCTACAATCACTTTATAAAATTGGTCAAAATTCAAATATTGATTTGCCAATTCCTTTAATCGCTCAGCGCTAACGGTTTTTACGGTATCAACATAGTGGTCGTAATATTCATATCCCAAATCGGCAAAATACAGGTTTTTGAACTTGTCGGCATGCGAGAAGATATTTTCGAGGCTGCCCAGCAACGAGCCTACCATATAGCTACGAACGAGCGATAACTCTTCAACCGGGATCAGTTCCGTTTTTAAGATGCTAAGCTCCTTTTCAATTTCGTTGACGGCTGCTTTACAAACATCGGCGCCAACTTCGGTTGCGATAAATAAAGCGCCGCTATATTTCAGCGAACTCATGCCAGAGCCAATTCCATAGGTATAACCCTTATCCTCACGAATATTCGCCATCAGCCGCGATCCAAAATAGCCGCCCAGAACCGTGTTTAACACCTGTAATTCCTGGAAATCCGGGTGTGCGCGATTGATGATAGGCTGCCCGATCCGTATGGCCGATTGCAGGGCTTCCGGCTTTTCCACAAAATAAAAATGCTCGGCTGCCTGATGCAATTGCGGTTGGAAAATATCTGGCTTTATAGTCGAGTTGACCCAGCTGTGATCAAAGGTTGATGTGATGAGTTTCAGTGTATCCGGTTCTATTTTGCCGGCAATGATCAAAGTGCAGTTGGCCGGCTGGTACATCTGTTTAAAATGAGCAGCCATATCCTCCCGTTGCAGGGTTTTATAATCATCCGCTTCTGCCGCTAGTCCATATAACGTATTTCCATACAATGCCTTGTTAAATACGCGCCGGGCAACATGATCGTTCTTCTGCAGGCTTACTTGCAGCTTTTGCTGCTGGTTGCGGACAAAAGTCTCCAGTTCCTTTTGCGGGAAAATGGAGTCGGTCAGTATATCCAGTATTACCGGTAAAGTATGCTGTAAATGCTTATTTAAACTATACAATGTAACCTGCGAATGATCATAGCCATAATCAACCTGTAAAAAGGCGCCGTAAAAATCTATTTTATCGGCAATTTGAGATGAGGTTAAACTGCTCGTACCCTCGGTGAGCATGGTGTTAACAGCAACATTCAGCAATGGTTTAGCCGGGTTAAAACGCTGGTTATAAAATATCCATTCTATGCGCACCAATTCCTGGTCGCCGGAATTAAAGCAAAAAACATTGCAGCCATTATCCAGTTGCTGATGCTCGGGTTTTACCAGGTGTATATGATCTATCCCTCTAAATTCGGGGGCAGTTTTTCTGTTTAGTGTATCGTTCATTGGTTCAATGGTTCATTAGTTCATTGGTGTAAGTGTGGTTTTGACCCTGAAATTCCAATTCTGAAAATTCGTAAATTCCAAAAATTCTAGTTCAGACACCCTTCTCCGCCAAATAGATCAGCGTTGAAGAATTATCTTTTCTGAATATTTTGTTTGCCGCTTCTTTTATCTGCGCAGGCGTTACCGCCAGGTATTTTGCCGTTTCATGATTCATCATATCGGCATCGCCCAATAATTCGAACGAAGCCAGGTTCATCGCCTTATCCAGCAAGGACATTTCTGAAAATATCATGGTCGACTCCGTTTTGTTTTGCACTTTGGTTAGCTCGTCCGCCGGAATTTCGTCAGTTTTTAGTTTTTCAAGCTCCTCCCAAATGGCAGCCTCTGCTGCTTCTGTACTTACGTTCTCCAAAGGCTTGCCTTCGCAAACGAACATGCCTTTATCAAGGCTTCCGGTCATGTAAGCATGAACTTCACTGAACAATTGCTTTTCTTTAACAAGCGAGCGGTATAAACGTGATGAATTGCCCCGCGAAAGCACATCTGACATCAACTCAACAGCATAATATGATTTATCCAGCCGGTCCTCCATCTGGAAGGCGATATATACATCGTTGAGTGGCACTTTTGCGGTGACGGTGTCGCGGCGCTCTTCATGCTGTTCCGGTTCCTGGGGCAAATTGCGGTGATATTTTTCGCCTGCCGGTATTGGCCCAAACCATTTTTCGGCCAACTGTTTAACTGCTTCCGTTTTCACATCGCCGCCTACTACCATTATTGCATTTTGCGGGTTGTAGTGCTTTTTAAAAAAGGCTTTTACATCTTCAATTTTAGCATCTTCGATGTGTTTAATTTCTTTACCGATAGTGGCCCATTGATAAGCATGCTTCTTATATACCATCGGGCGTAATCGCAGCCAAACATCGCCATACGGTTGATTTAAGTATCGCTGCTTAAATTCTTCAATCACTACATTTCGTTGCACTTCCAGGCTTTTTTTGCTGAATGCCAGGCTCAACATACGGTCGCTTTCGAGCCAAAATGCGGTCTCGATGTTTTCGGATGGCAAGGTGATATAATAATTGGTAATATCGTTGCTGGTGAAGGCGTTATTTTCGCCGCCGACGCGCTGTAAGGGCTGATCGTAGTCGGGAATATTTACTGACCCCCCGAACATCAGGTGCTCAAAAAGGTGGGCGAACCCGGTTTGACCGGGATCTTCATCGCGAGCACCAACATCGTATAAAATATTAAGCACCGCCATGGGTGTTGTACTGTCTTCGTGAACAATAACCCGCAGGCCATTATCCAATGTAAACCGGTTGAATTTAACCATGTATTATTTCTGTATAAACGGACAGCAAAGGTATAAATTTGAAGATGTGTTAATTTGAAGATTTGAAAATTGTTAAATAAATACTAAATTTTCAGTCATTACATTTTAATAAAATGACGCAGACCGAGTTATCGAAGCAAATATCAAACACCATCGGCAAAACAAAAGTGCTTGAACTGACCCGCATTTTAAGGGAACAGAAATTTGCTTTGCGCGATCTGATTGACCTTACCTTCCATCCTGAAAAAGATATCGCATTCCGCGCTTCATGGCTTTTAGAGAATGTTTTCCTGGAAAACCCGGAAGTTTATAATGATGAACTATATTATCTATTATCCCGGGTGAGCGAAGTAAAATATGAAAGCTGCCAGCGGCATTATGCTAAAATATTGATGCACATCACCTCTCCAAAAGCGCCAAAAACCATAAAACAGCAGGTATTAGAATTCGATATGGAACCCATTGTAGAACAATGTTTTGATTGGATGATAGATCCGAAGATTAAAATCGCCGTCAAAGCATTTTCAAGTAAAGCGCTTTTCAATTTGCGGAACCGGTATCCCTGGATAACCGAAGAGTTGACCAATCAAATTAAGTTTTTAATGCGTGACGGGACGGCGGCTATACAATCCAGGGGGAGGAAGTTATTGAACAGTTTGCAGTAGGCTGTTATCAGTTTGCACTGTCAACCCACTGAAGCGGCATATCTGCAAACT
>CAZZUU010000327.1:0-4930 GCA_964657275.1 uncultured Mucilaginibacter sp.
ACTACCCTGTCCGATTATCCGGATTTTTTTTGCGCTAACAAATCTTTCTTTAATTATAAATTCGGCCTGAGCTTTTGAATTCGGCAAAATCCAGTGTGCACAGTAATAAGTGAATTTTTCAACGTAATTTAAAAGCAATCTCTTCTTTCCAGTATATTCCATTAACGGTAACCCGGCAACAGTATGAATTCTTAACGGCACCCCGGTTAGCTTAGCCGCAAATAAAGCAATAGTACCAGCTTTAGGGGAGTGGGAATGAACAATATCAGGTTTTATTTTTCTGAATTGCCTTATCAGATAAATGAGAGCTTTAATGTCCTTCCATATATTAAAAGATCGGGTTAACGGCACTTCAATCCATACACAACCTTCACGATTAATTAAGTCCGGCACTTCCGGGCCATTCGAGCACATCATTATTACATCCATATTATTGGATTTCATATACCTCATCTGCCCTTTTAGTAACAGATCCAAGGAATGCGGAACGGTTGTTATTCGAATTAGTTTAACAGGCTTTTCAGGAGCAAAGGTACTACTCATCTGGCATGATGTAATTATTCATCTCTTTTATTTCAACTCGCTCCACACAGTTCTTTTAATATAATCAACATAACTGATAATAATCCTTACCATTTTAATTGACACATTTGGCATTGAATAATCTGCTACCGGTCTCAAATTTCGCTCTACTGTTGCCTGATGTTCCAACTGAATTAAACCCTGCATAATACGCTCGGGATTCATACCAACCATCATCACTGCTGCTTCTTCCATCGCTTCGGGACGTTCATGGGTTTCCCTTATATTTAATGCCGGGAAACCTAATATTGAGGATTCTTCTGATATAGTTCCGCTATCTGATAATACAGCATAAGATTTCATTTGCAGGGCATTGTAGTCGTTGAAGCCCAGCGGCTTCAAAAATTGAATTTCCGGACTTACTTTTACTTGTTTTGCATCGATCATATTTCGGGTACGTGGGTGCGTGCTTACAATAATCGGGTAATGATAAGTAGAAGCAATAAGATTTAAGCTTTCAATGAATCCGTTAAAGTTCCTTTCGCTATTGATATTTTCTTCACGATGAGAAGAAACAACAAAATATTTATGCTCCTGTAAATTTAACCGCGTTAAAACGTCAGATTTTAAAATATCTGGCATATAATGGTTTAATACTTCGTACATCGGCGAACCTGTCTTAATTATCCTATCCGCAGGTAAACCCTCCCTTAATAAATACTCGCGGGCAATGCTGCTGTAAGTTAGGTTCATATCAGCAATATGATCCACAATTTTTCTATTCGTTTCTTCGGGAACGCGTTGATCGAAGCAGCGGTTGCCTGCTTCCATATGAAATATGGGTATATGACGTTTTTTTGCCGGAATAGCGCAAAGGCAGCTATTTGTGTCACCAAGCACTAAAAAAGCATCCGGCTTTTCGGCTTCTAACACGGGGTCTATCTTGATCAGTATTTGTCCGATGGTTTCTGTTGCGGTTGCACCGGCAGCATTTAAAAAATGATCTGGTCTCCGAATTCCTAAATCCTCAAAAAAAATTTCGTTTAATTCATAATCATAATTTTGTCCTGTGTGAACCAGTATGTGCTCGATAGCATCAGACTCGTCAAGTGCCGCCAATACTCTCGACAATCTTATAATTTCTGGCCTGGTGCCTACCACGGTCATTACTTTAAGTTTCAATTTCATTTTATGATTGACAAATATGTATTAAACGTTTTCAAAAAATGTATCCGGATCATTGGCATCAAAAAATTCGTTTATCCAGAAAATGGTAAATAATTCTTCATCGCCGATATTTTTTATATTGTGGGTGTACCAAATTGGCATATCTACGCAGGCAGGCTCATCTCCAGATAGATAAAAATCAAGCACTTCACTTGTTGCTATCCGTCGTAACTGAATTAGTGCTTTTCCTTTAATAACTGCAAAACGTTCAATTTTACGCATGTGAAAATGATTGCCTCTTGTTACGCCCGGGACTGTAGTTGAAAAAGAAAGCTGACCGCCTGTATTTAGCCTTATTACTTCTACAAATGTTCCTCTAATATCAGTATGCTTAGTGAATTTTAATGGGAAATATTGTTTAATATCCATATAACATCTGAATGTATTGAACAAATTAACCTCAAAACTATTATGGAGCGCGGGTATAATCCCAAAATCCATGTATTGGCTTTTAAATTCAATTAATAGCTTTAAAATTTCAGTAACCTTACATTCATTTGTATGAGGTACAATCAAAAGATTGTTACTTGTTCCACGCACTATCTCGTCAATAATAAATTTAACCAGCTCATTTATATAAATAAGTTTTACAGCGTTATCAGTCTCCACTTTAGGCTGTTCATTATGCGTAAGCTGGTGGCAAAAAGTTGCAATAAATGAGTTATAATATGGATGGCCAAACGGTCCGAATACATTCGGAATTACCAGGCCGGTAAATTTCCCACCACTCCGTTCAGCCCATTTAGCGAATAGTTCCCTGCCTTCTTTTTTACAACGCCCGTATAAATTTTCGCGTTCCTCTTGTGATGACGACGAAAATAAAACGTGTGCTTTACTACCTGATCGCTCAAGAGCATCAATCATTTGTTTAACGAGCTTTGTGTTTACATCATAAATAATTTGTTGATCATGATGCCTGTTTAAAGCTGCCAAATGAACTATAACGTCGCACTGTTCAACAAATTTGATAAGCTTTTCACTATCATCAAAAAAATTCTTCGAAAAATCTATGCGTTCAAATTGTTCGGGGCGCAGCGCTAAAGTATTATATAAATGCTGACCGATAAAGCCGGAAGTACCGGTTATTCCTACTTTGATCATTATTATAAAGGCTTGTTTTTATCGGCGTCTTTGGTCTGCTTAATTACACTAATTAATTTTGTATTTGACTGTTAAAAAAGAGGGTATTAACGATCTTCAATCCTATCCCGGGTACTGAATAACATCATTGATACCAAATACTTCTTTTTTAATAATTGGCAAGGTGCCTAATAATGTTTTTATTTCATTAACGCCTAATTGCTTTGTGTTATGGGAATGATAATCTTCAACCATTGATATATCTGTTTCCCCTTCGGAAAAATACTGGTTGTAATTTAAATTCCTATTATCAGCGGGAATTCTGTAAAACTCCCCCATATCCTGTGCTTTTGTCATTTCTTCCCTGGTACATAAAGTTTCGTATAGCTTTTCTCCATGACGGGTACCAATAATCTTTATTTCATTATCGGCGTTGCATAATTCTTTCAGTGCCAAAGCCAAGTCGCCAATAGTACCTGCGGGAGCTTTATTTACAAATAAATCACCTTGTTTTCCGTGTTGAAAGGCAAATAATACCAGATCAACCGCTTCTTCTAATGACATTAAAAATCGCGTCATTTTAGGGTCTGTAATTGTTAGGGGCTTATTTTCTTTAATTTGTTTCAAGAATAGCGGTATTACTGACCCTCTGGACGCCATTACATTTCCGTAACGCGTTAAACATACAGTAGTATTATCATCAATTATATTGCGAGAAGCTGCTATCGCAACCTTTTCCATCAATGCCTTTGAAATTCCCATAGCATTAATTGGGTAAGCGGCTTTATCAGTACTCAAACATATTATTCGTTTTACTTTGTTGGCTATAGCCGCGTCAATAGTATTTTGCGTACCAAACACGTTCGTTTTTGTGGCCTCAATTGGGAAAAACTCACATGACGGTACTTGTTTGAGCGCAGCAGCATGGAAAACAAAATCAACACCTCTCGTTGCCTGTTCAATGCTATTGTAATCCCTTACATCCCCAATATAAAATTTGATTTTCTCATTTTTCAATTGATTTCGCATATCATCCTGTTTCTTTTCATCACGGCTAAATATTCGGATCTCTTTAATATCCGTATTTAAAAACCTCGATAATACGGCATTTCCAAAAGACCCTGTACCACCTGTAATGAGCAACGTTTTGTTTGAAAACATATCTTTATATTTTACTACTCTAAAACTTTATGCGTTTCTATTTTTTAATTTGATTTTTGTTATCGTAATCAACTATTTTGTGCGTTATATTTCACCGTTACATTAAGCCAACTGATGCGCCGGGTTAGTGTTCTTTTTCAGGTATTTGTTTAACCAAACCGACTGTACTATACAAAATGGCAAAATTGAGATTATGTTAGCGAACATAATGGAGATCCAACTATTTGTAAAATAACAAAATAAATAAGCAAGCGGTACATTAATAACAGCTCCAAGGGTTAAAAAAACTACGGTTATTTGAAGTTTTTTGATTCCATTTGTTATGCTGGTGAGCATTGCAACCCAAATAAATAAAATACCGGAAAATGCAAAAGTAGTTGCATACCCCCAACTTACCCTAATTGCTTTGTCTTTTAACCAAATATTTACTAAAACCTGCAATAAAAATACCATCACAATTTCACAAAATATTGCTACAAGCATAAGTTGCTTTAATTTTTTATAAAGTTTTTGAATCCAGCTGTATTCATTGAGTGTAATAGCTTCAGTTACTTCTGACCAAACTGGTGTTAACGCAATCAAAAAAACCCCCGATATAACATTAAATAAACTATTATATATTTTATAATCGACTACATTATGAGCGCCTGCAAACCAGGTTATCAAAAATTCATTGGTACTGGTGATTAACATAAACATTATTTGTATCCAAAAGAAAGTTCCCCCAAGCTTCATGATATCTACCGCAAACTTTTTATTATAGTTTTTAAAGTTTGGAATACACTTTCGTAGTGTTGTTGAAAATAAAACTATAGTTACTACCAAAAGAGGCAAGTTGGCTGCAATTATGTTGAAATAAGATAACATCTCAAGGTTATGAATTACACTTCCGGATTTAACGACTAATACAAACCCTAATATTAACACATTTGACAGTAAC
>CAZZUU010000328.1:0-4917 GCA_964657275.1 uncultured Mucilaginibacter sp.
TTCTTTCGCCAATACCCAGGTGTCTTTACTTCCTCCGCCCTGCGAGCTGTTAACCACCAGTGAACCTTCTTTTAGCGCCACACGTGTTAACCCGCCCGGCACAATCTCGATACCCGACGGACCGTATAGTGCGTATGGCCTCAGGTCTATACGGCGGGGTTGCAGCTCGCCCTGCATGTAACACGGTGCTGCAGAAAGACTAATGGTTGGCTGCGCGATGAAGTTACGCGGGTCTTTCAAAATCTCCAATTTATAATCAGCTATTTCTTTATCTGTGGCGGCATGGCCCATCAGCATGCCGTATCCGCCGCTGCCATTGGTTTTTTTGATTACCATGCTGTTCATGTTTTCAAAAACATGGGCGCGCTCGTCGGGGTTACCCAATTGGTGCGTAGGCACGTTTTTCAGGATGGGTTCCTCGTTAAGGTAATACTTTATCATCTCGGGCACATAAATATATATCGCCTTATCATCAGCCACGCCGGTGCCAACGGCATTTACAATGGCCACGTTTCCCTTACGATATGCACCCATGATTCCTGCAACACCCAGCATACTGCCGGTATTAAAAACTAATGGGTCCAGGTATTCGTCATCTACACGGCGGTATATCACATCCACCTGCTGCAGTCCGGTAGTGGTTTTCATGTACACTTTATGGTTGTTCACCACCAGGTCGCGTCCTTCCACCAGCTCAACACCCATTAATCGGGCCAGCGTGGTATGCTCAAAATAAGCCGAGTTGTATATACCCGGGCTCAGCAGCACGATAGTAGGATTGTGGATCTGCCGCGGCGAAAGTGCCAGCAGGTTTTTATAAAGTATAGCAGGATATTCCGTTACACTGCGTACACCGCATTGTGGTATTAAGTCGGGAAACAACCGCTTGGTGATCTCGCGGTTTTCCAGCATATAACTCACACCCGATGGTGTGCGCAGGTTATCTTCCAGCACGTAAAAAGTACCATCAAAATCCCTTATGATGTCAATGCCGGATATATGCACATAAATATCATACGGCACCTGCAGTTGGTACATTTCGCGCAGGAAGTGCGGACACGAGTAGATAATATCTATCGGTACAATACCGTCTTTAACAATAAACTGGTTGTGGTAAACGTCTTTTAAAAACAGGTTGAGTGCGGTAAGGCGTTGTTTGATGCCCTTCTCCACAAAAGCCCATTCATCGGCGGTTATGATGCGGGGAATAATATCAAACGGGAAAATCTTTTCAATGCCCTCGCCGCTGTTGTAAACTGTAAAGGTGATCCCCTGGCTCATGAAGAGCCGTTTAGCCAGTTCCTCTTTTTTATTGAGATCATCAGCCGATTCGCCTGAAATATATTGAATTACTTTACGATAATGATCGCGCACGTTGGCATCCGACCCATACATTTCGTCCCAAACACCATTTATGGGGCTATATTTGTCAAAATAAGCTGATTCCATCATAGAAAATTACACTAAATACAAATTTGATAACCAGTTACTTTTAAAAGACGTAATTTATGAAGTGTTTTTGAATAAAAGCGAATTATTTGTCAATAAAATTAATAAATTTTTAATTTATTTTGATTTTTGACGTAAATTTTGTAATTAATGGAGGGGAATTTTACATAAATACTCCAAATTGTCATTGCGAGCGTAGCGCGGCAATCTCGTCGTTATCCCTAATTAACATGCTGTATAGAAGCCGCAATGCGACGAGATTGCCGCGTCGTTCCTCCTCGCAATGACAAATTTTTAATCCGCCGCTTAAATTCGTGCCTTTCAATATGCAGACCCAAACGTAACAAACTCGTTATACTTTTTCCTGCCTTTGCAATTAATCCTGCTTTTTATATAATTTCATGGATATTTGATTTTGCGGCTTCGCGAATTTGTAAACCAATTTACTAAATAACATGACAGTGCGGGATGATATCAACTCAATTTATTGATACGTTGCGTTCTATTAACTAATAACCATGGAAAAGTCACGTCGTACATTTATTAAACAGGCTACCATAGCCGGGGCAGGGGTAATGCTTGCCAAAAATGGCTTCAGTGCCAAAAGTTATAAACGCATTATCGGCGCGAACGACCGGGTGCGGGTGGGCGTTGTAGGCTTTTCCGACAGGCACAAAGGCTCGCATATCCCCAGCTTTATGAACCATTATAAGGAGCTGAATTTTGAAGTGGTTGCGGTGTCGGATATCTGGAAACGGCGCAGGGAAGAGGGAGCTGCAATCTGGAAAGAAAAGATGCAGAACGAGGTAAAAGCCTATCGAAATAATGAAGAACTATACGACAGCAAAACTGTCGATGCCGTATTTATCAGTACCGCCGATTTTCAGCATGCGCGCCATGCCATTGAAGCTGTAAAGGCGGGGTGCGACGCTTATGTTGAAAAACCTTTCGCAGAAACGATGGAAGATAACCGCGCTGCGCTTAAAGCGGTGAGGGAGTCGGGCAAGATTGTGCAGATAGGATCACAACGCCGGAGCGGCGCCAATTACCATGCAGCCAATGATTTTATCCGGTCGGGTAAATTTGGCCCTATCACGATGGTTGAACTAACCTGGAACGTTAACCAGCCCGGGCGCTGGCGCAGGCCCGAGCTGCTGCCGCTGCTGAAAGAAGAAGACACCGACTGGAAGCGGTTTATCATGAACCGGCCATACGAACCATTTGATGCCCGTAAATACCTGGAGTTTCGTTTGTTTTGGCCCTATTCATCGGGGCTGGCAGGGCAGTGGATGAGCCATCAGATTGATACGGTGCATTGGTTTAGCGGCCTTAAACACCCGCGCAGCGTGGTGGCAAATGGGGGGATTTATGTATGGAAGGACGGCCGCAGAAACTGGGACACTATTTTGGCCGCTTTTGATTACGGTCCGCTGGACGACCCTTCAACAGGTTTCCAGGTTACGTTTGGCTCGCGGATGCATAATGGCGACGAACACCCGGCAGAGATCTACTATTCAAACGGCGGCGAACTGAACCTCATCACCAACACCGTTTCGCCAACAGGCGGCCTGACCGAAAAAATGGCCTCGGCAATGCACATGCAGCCCAACCTGCTGCCAAACATCAGCCTGGCCAATACCGAAAAGGTGGTGGTATCGGCTAATACCGGGGGCGATACGCTGACCTCCAACCATGTACGCAACTGGATGGAATGCGTACGCAGCCGCAAAGAGCCTAACGCACCTGTTGAAGCCGGGTACAGCCATTCTATAGCCAATATCATGACCAACGCCGCCGTACATACCGGCTATAAGGCCACCTTTGATGAGCAAAGCCAGGAAGTAATGGCTAACGGTAAAATATTTAAATATTAAGCAGGCTATGATCACATTGTTAAAAAAACTCGGAATGGTTATTGGAATAATAATAGCACCCGCATTAGCGTTGGCCCAAAAGCCGCAGCCGGTAAAACTGGTGGCATCACCCGGGCGGCACCAGGTGGATGTGCTTATCGGCGGCAAGCTGTTTACACGTTTCCTTTACCCGGATACACTGGAAAAGCCGGTACTGTTTCCGCTGTATGCGGCTAACGGCACCATAGTTACCCGAGGCTTCCCGCTTGATCCCCGGCCCGGCGAACCTACCGACCACCCGCACCACATGGGTATATGGTTTAACTTTGAGAATTTGAACGGGCTCGATTTTTGGAACAACTCTTATGCTATACCGAAAGAGAAAAAACACTTGTACGGCTGGATCCGCACCGATAAAATATTGAAGATGGCCGACGGAGCCTTGGGTGTACTCATCTATCACGCCAACTGGACCAACCAGCAAAACAAAACCATTGTTGAAGAAACCACGCGCTTTGAATTTAGCGGGGATGAAAACCAGCGGGTGATTGACCGGGTTACCACCCTAACAGCCGATACGGATGCAACTTTCAATGATGCTAAAGATGGCCTGCTTGGTTTACGCCTGGCCCACGAATTGCAGATGCCCGCCACCGAGGACCAGAAGTTTACCGATAACAAAGGCAATGTAACCATAGTTAAAGCGGGTACGGATAACGTTGCTAACGGTAATTACATTACCAGCGCCGGTAAAACCGGCAACGACGCCTGGAGCAGCAGGGGTGTATGGTGCAAGGTTTATGGTAAAATGGGCAGCGACTCCATTAGCATAGCCATTATCGATCATCATGGAAACCCTAATTACCCCACCTTTTGGCACGCCAGGGGTTACGGCCTGTTTGCGGCAAACCCGCTTGGCGAAAAGATTTTCACCAATGGTAAATCGGCCAAAAACTTGAGTTTGAAAAAAGGGGAATCAATAACCTTTAGGTACCGTATCGTGATTACCAGCGGGCAAGCTACTATCAGCAATGCCCGGCTTAATAAGATGGCCGTGGAGTTTGGGAAGCATTGGCTGGAAACCACCAATTAATTATAGCAAACCATCACCCGGTTTGAGATAACTTCGCTATGTTCTGTACGGATATTTACCAGCCGGAAGGCAATTGCATCCAGCTTAAAAGCAGCCGCAATAACATCCTGGTGCAAACGGTACCATTCTTCGAGGCTGCTAAAACTGCAATGGTGGTGTTTGGTAGTTAAGTTGATACTGCCATACGGCGTATCAATGTTATAGTTAAATAACTCATCGTTCATAGCCGATTGCTTTAAGGTTAAATAAAGTTAGGTCATTTAACGCAAACGAACAAGTAAACGATTGCCGTTTTTTAACGGTTTTTTTTGGGTGTTTTAACGGTGGAGCGGGGTTATATTACCCTGCTAAACGGCGGGGGACATACCCTCATCTTGCATCATAAATACATGATGCAGATGATGCAGTTGATGCATGTGATGTAGCGGTAATTGATAATCAGCGGGTTACGCGCCAGGATGATGAAAGCTGATGCATTGATGACTCGTCCTAGAAAAAGTTGACACTCGGTCTTGTACGCTT
>CAZZUU010000329.1:0-4912 GCA_964657275.1 uncultured Mucilaginibacter sp.
CTGCGCAAGGCCTTCGGAATACATCTGGTCGCCTACGGTATTTGCCTCACAAACCTGGTGGCCCCACCATTGGTGGCCAAGCTCATGTGCAGTTACATAATAGCACATATCCAGTTTATCGGCCTGGTGCTGAAAAATAAAACCTATAGCTTCCGAGAAAGGCACCGTATTTGGGAACGACTGTGCAAAGCTGCGGTATTTTGGAAATTCGATAATGCGCATTTGCCTGAACAAAAAAGGGCTGAAATTATCGCTATCGTATTGCAAGCCACGTTTTAACGCCGTAAGCATTATATCGAGGTTGTATGGATGATCTTTATGATAATATATTTCCAAATCGACATTTTTCCATTTGTCGCGTTTAACCAGGTACCTGCCCGATATGATATTGAAGAAGTTGAAAATAGGCTTATCCATCTGGTAATGAAAATAGGCCCGGCCGTTCTGCTCCCACTGTTTTAAGAGATAGCCGGGAGCAATGGCAATCTGGTCGGGGTCAGTACTTACTGTAATATCAAGCCGTGTTCTGCCCCGTTGCTGAAACAGGTTTACCATTCTTGCAGCAGTATCGGTACGCGGTTTGAGGCCTGCCTGTTCTTTCAATCCTCTTTTTTTGCGGTCGTCATTATCAGATAATTCATTATTGGTTGAATAACCAAGCTGGGTGAAAACATCAAAATTATTGATAAACGTACCGTTAGCGACATAGCTGGTGTTGGCACCATCGTTGGTAAAACCTTTTGGAGCACGTCTGGCAGTTAAATTTAACTGGATAGAATCACCTGGCTTTAATGGCTGATGTAGTTTGTAAACGGTAAAACGGAAATCATGATATGATTTTATGATTGTTAACGGTACCGAAAATTTTAGTTGGGAAGTAACCAGCCAATCTGCCGGTTGCTGTACCAGCAGCAGGCTGATGGGCACATGCATTAAATTTTTGTAGGTTACCATAGCCTTCAAATCAAGATCGCCCGTTTTTGGAAATAGGTTTACGCTGGTATTAATATTTACCACGCTTGGTTGCACCATGTTACCATACAAAGGCTTTAATGTCTTTTCGTAATTTGCCTGTATATCCTTTTGGGCTTCGGGGTCGATATATCTGTTCCAAACTTTAGTATTAATATAGTAATAGCCTCCGGCAATTACAGCGACTACCAGGCTTGAAAACAAAAATATGCGCTGTGCCGACCCAAACCGCTGCCCGGCATTCTTCCATCGCGAATTAAACGAAGTATCGGTACCGCGCTGGTAAAATAATACCGCTATTACGAGCAATATGCCTGCAAAAGCTGCCCAAAATATCTTTAACACCAAAAACTTTTCAAAATCGACCGCAAAGCCGTTCATGTCTGAATAAACACTTACGCCACCGCTATTAGGGATCAGCAGGCTGTAGAATATCTTCATCTGATCGGTAAAAAGTATGTATATATAAAATACGATACACACCGCGTAACCGATAAATTTGTTACTGAAAAGGCTTTGTACAAAAACCGACATCGCCACATAAATCACCATCGGCACGAACAAACTCAACACCATTATTTTAAGGTATACGCCTATTTGGAAATCGGTAAAGCCTTTAAATACCTGGATGAACATCCCCACCGGGATCATAAACAGGGTATATAACAATATAATACCGGATAAAGCCAAAAATTTGCTGACTATTGGTGCCGCGTAGCTTGTGGGTAGTGAATCATATATCTGGCTAAAGTTTATACCGTCCTCTTTCCACACGATCTCGCCGGAATAGAATAATACGATGATGCTTAATATGATACCTATTTCCTGTACGATATAGTTTCCGACAACAGATGTTACCGGGTACAGGTTTTGGCCATACCATGATGTGCCGTAAGTTACATCGATACCGATTAAAATTAACCCAACTATGCCAATCCCGATAAATGGCACCGATCGTACCACCTCTTTAAAATAAAGCCGTGTTAAAGTGCTCACCTGCTGCAGCCATGTTAAAAACGTATAGGATGGCACAGAGAAAGGAATAGGGCTGGTAATTGCTGTTGCAGGAGCAGTATTTTTTAAAGCTTTGGTTTTAAATAAGCCGGTGTAAACAGACCTGAACTTAAACAGGGCAAATGCAATTGCAAAAAACAGCAGGCTAACACCCGTCCAAAGCAACCGGTTTAATAATAATAAACCGGAGAACGGCACGGTGAGCATATTTTTTTCGGCAACGGTCCAGTACCGGGTTAATGCCTTTACGGTATATATACCGAACGGATCAACTATAGCTGCTTTTTTTAAGTTTTCTACATCGCCCACAAACGAGCCTACGCCTATGTATATGGCAAGCAGTATAATTGCCTGCAAATACACGAACAACATTTTTCGGCTAAGCGCACCGCTGGCAAAAAACAGGCACGAGAAAATAAACAGGTTAAACACGATCATGATTAACCAGGGCCATAACGACTGACTGAGGGTAACCGGTAAAAACTTAGTGTGGTCAACCCACGGCATGCTGCACCCCAGGTAAGTGCCCCAAACAAAAGCCGTACTTACAAAAAGCAAGGTTATAAAAGAGCCGATAAACCGGCCGACCAAATAATCTGTCTTAGAAATATTAGTGGTAAATATGAGCGATTCCATTTTATGCTCAAAATCGCGCAGGATAGGCACACCCATAATAGCCGATGCAAAAAAAACGCCGGGAATAAGACTAAAAATTGCAGCAATATTAAATAAGGTTACGGAGGCATTTTGTTTAACCTTGCCGATCTCGGCCCCAACATGAATTACATCGGTGCAAACCGCCAAAAAAGCAAACAGGAACCAAAGACCGAAATAAATGTAAGTTGCCGGGCGGTTAAGCCGGTATTTAAGCTCGAATTTAATGACATCCAAAAGCATACAATTTAATTTAAACGGTTAGCGATTGGGGTTGTGTAGCGAATATATAAGAGAAATAAACATCCTCCAGGTCGGGGTTAATGGCCTCGAAGCCCTCTTCAGGCTGAGAGTCTGCCAATACGTGAAGGGTGGGCTTACCTGCGACCAATTTATCCGAGATTACATTCAGCCTTGCTTTGTACCCGGCGGCCAAATCGCGGTCGACACGCTTGCTCCATATTTTTCCTTTTAGATCGTCTAAAGATTTTAAGGGATTGCCCTGCATCAATACCTCGCCTTTATTGATAATGGCCATATCGGTACATAACTCTTTCACATCATCAACTATATGGGTCGAAAGGATAACTATGGTTTCATCGCTTAACTCACCAAGCAGGTTGAGGAAACGATTTCGTTCGGCAGGGTCAAGGCCCGCGGTCGGCTCATCCACAATTATCAATTTGGGATTGGAGAGCAAAGCTTGCGCTATGCCAAAACGCTGTTTCATCCCGCCGGAATAGCCGGACAGATGTTTCTTCCGGTCGTTAAATAAATTGGTTTTATGTAAAAGGGAGATCACCAGCTCTTTTCGCTCTTTACGGTTACTAATACCTTTTAAAACAGCAAGGTGATCAAGCAGGTCCTCGGCTGATATTTTTGGATATACGCCAAACTCCTGCGGTAAATAACCCAGCGTTTTTCTCACCGCATCTTTTTGATGCAGCACATCAATTGATCCTAAGCTTATACTGCCCGAATCAGGTTCTTGCAAAGTCGCTATTGTACGCATAAGGCTGGATTTACCCGCCCCATTCGGGCCCAGCAATCCAAACATTCCCGAATTAATGGTTAAATTGATGTTTTTTAAAGCCTGCACGCCATTAGCGTAGGTTTTGTTAAGCGAGGTAATAACTAACTGCATAAGCCCGGTTGATTTTAAGCAAGTTAAGGCAATTAATTTGTTTTACAAAGTGGGTTTGAAGAAGTTGATTGGGTGAGTAGTTAATTAGGTTGATTGGGTTGATTAAGTGAGTGGTCGATTTTTTCCACCTATCAGCGCACGGTAACTTCGTTTGACTAAATGAGCGACAAGGGTTAACATGCGTTGATCCCTTAAATTTTAAGTTATTGACAATCAAATACTTAACAAAGTTAACATTGAATTCGGTTAAGTTATGTTAACCCTTTTTATTTCCCTGCTATCGAAAACACTTCCCTGCTAATCACGTTTGGCCTCACCTAATCCTCTCCAAAGGAGAGGACTTAAAGCTGTATTGTACCTAAATTACCCCATCAGCAAAAAGGGCAAAGGCCTGACAGAAAAGCAGGCAGGGAGTTTTGCCTGCGGGCGGAAGCTTTTTTCTGTCTTGATCTTTTGGTTACTTTTGGATCAAGCCAAAAGTAACTAAGCCACTGCGGCTATGAGCAGGCTGACACTTGTTTTAGCACAAACCTAATAAACGCTATTGAAGGAAATCCGAATTCAACCCATGCCTGTTAACCGCAACGCCCTCATCCGCTACCGCACCATTGACCAATGCCTGCAAAACCGTTTTAAGAAATGGACGCTGGATGATCTGATAGCTGCCTGCAGTGATGCTATTTACGAATACCAGGGGATTGATACCGGCGTTAGCAGGAGAACTGTGCAGGCTGATATGGAAATGATGCGCAGCAACAAGCTGGGTTACGAAGCGCCCATTGTGGTGGTTGATAAAAAGTATTATACCTACAGCGATAAGAATTATAGTATTACCAATAGCCCGCTGAACCAGCAGGATATGCAGGTGCTGAGCGAAGTATCGGGACTGTTAAAGCAGTTTAAAGGCTTTAACCATTTTACCGACCTGAATGAAATGGTGAGTAAACTGGAAGATAAGATTTATACTCAGAAGACCCAAAGTACACCGGTGATTGACTTTGAGAAGAACGATAATTTGAAAGGATTGGAATGGATAGAAATTATCCGTAAAGCAATTGTAGCGAAGAAAGCTATTTGTATTACTTATCAATCCTTTAAAGCCAGGGAAGCCAGTACATTTTGTTTTAG
>CAZZUU010000330.1:0-4907 GCA_964657275.1 uncultured Mucilaginibacter sp.
ATTTTGAAAAGGAAATAGAAGGTAAAAAGTTGCTGCCTTTTCTTAACAAGCGTTATATCGCCGTTCCCAGGGCTTCGGAGCAGCCCTATTTCGAGAAATTTGTGGTGCCGCTTATCGAAAAGCATCACGTTTATGCAGAAGGCTTTACAATAAACACCGAAAAATACGATGCCCACCCGGTTTTAAAACCTATATACGTTGAGGGCGGTACATCGCAGCTGCAGCTTTATTTTAAATATGCAGGGTATATTTTCCCTTACGGGGACGACCGGCATGTTTCGGTGCGGATGGAACGAAACGGCGACGACTATACTTTTCATCGCATCAAACGATCGGTGATATGGGAGAAAAATAAATTGCACCAGTTGGAAGCGATGGGGCTGAAAACGGCCTCGTCCCTATTCAAAAACCTGGAGGTGGAGGTGACCGATGAAGATGCCGACCGCTCATTTTCGGTATTTGAATGGATAAATCAACATTATGACCAGCTGATTGAAGAAGGTTTTGAGATAGAACAACCCGCCACAGGCAATCAAAAACGGTATGTATTCGGCACCACCAAAATAGACCTCGAGGTTAAAGAAAACAACGACTGGTTTGATATCAACGCCATTGTGTATTTCGGCACTTATCGCATCCCATTTATCCAGCTAAAGAATCATATCCTTAACCATAAAAAAGAATTTACGCTGCCTTCCGGAGAGATCGCGGTAATACCCGAAAAATGGTTTTCACAATATGGTAACCTGCTACACTTTACCGAAGGAAAAACACTTAAACTGCACCGCCACCACATTGGCCTGGTGAATGATTTGGCCGAAGGCGAAATGGCGCATGTGACCATCAGCCGCAAATTGCAAAAGTTAACTGATTTTGAGGAACTGGAAGAAGTAGCCCTGCCGCAAAATTTTGCGGGGCATTTAAGGCCCTATCAAAAGGCGGGATATAATTGGTTCCATTTTTTAAAAAACTACCATTTCGGCGGCTGCCTGGCTGATGATATGGGGCTTGGTAAAACCATCCAAACCCTGGCCCTGCTGCAAAAGCATAAGGAAGATATGGAAGAGTTGGGTGGCAAAAGTACTTCATTGGTGATTATGCCAACCTCGCTGATCTATAACTGGCTCAACGAGGCTAAAAAATTTACCCCACAATTGAGGCTGATGGTGCATACCGGTACGTTGCGTTATAAATCGCCCGAAGTGTTTGCCAATTATGATGTGGTGATCACCACCTACGGCATCAGCAGGATAGATATTGAATTATTCAAAACGTATTTTTTTGATTATGTGATCCTCGACGAGAGTCAGAATATTAAAAACCCTTCATCGAAATCATTCCACGCGGTTAAGCAATTAAAATCGCGTTTTAAATTGATATTGAGCGGTACGCCCGTTGAAAATTCGGTAAATGATTTGTGGACACAAATGTCATTTATTAACCCGGGATTACTGGGCATTCAGCAGTATTTTCAGAATGAGTTTGTAACACCTATTGAAAAGAAAAAAGATGAGGAAAAGGCACGCAAACTGCAGGCGCTGATAAAACCCTTCGTTTTGCGCCGAACCAAAGAACAGGTTGCCCCCGAACTGCCGCCAAAAACCGAGAATTTGTTTTATGTGCAGATGAGCGAGGAGCAGGCCGCTGTTTATGAAAAAGTAAAATCAGAATACCGCAACGAACTGTTAAAAAGCCTGGAGGATGGCACCTTCGCCAAAACCCAGATACAGGTTTTGCAGGGTTTAACCAAACTGCGCCAAATAGCCAATCACCCCGTTATGATCGATAAGGATTACGAAGGGGATTCGGGCAAATTTGAGAACGTGGTGCATACATTGGCCAACGTTTTGGAAGGCGGTCATAAGGTGCTGATATTTTCGCAGTTTGTAAAACAGCTCAATATTTACAGGGAACATTTCGACAAAGAGAACATCCCATATGTATACCTTGACGGCAGCACACAAAACCGAGGCGACGTAGTAAAACAATTCCAGGAAGACGAAAAGACAAGGGTGTTTTTAATATCCATAAAAGCAGGCGGCGTGGGCCTCAATTTAACTGAAGCAGATTACGTTTTCATACTCGACCCCTGGTGGAACCCGGCCGTTGAGCAGCAGGCTATTGACCGTACGCACCGCATCGGGCAAACCAAAAATGTGTTTATCTACAAATTCATCACTAAAGATTCCGTCGAAGAGAAAATACTGGCCCTGCAGCAGCGCAAGCTCAGCGTGGCCCGCTCGCTCATCACTACCGAGGATAGCTTTATTAAATCGCTTTCAGTAGAGGATATTAAAGAGATATTAGGGTAGTTTTGAGTCGGGAAAGTCAGTAAAGACGGAAAGATAGAATTGTATTATTTGCAGACTTACGAAGTTTTTAAAACTAAGTCTTTCGTACGAAAGTGCGCCGGCCAAATTAAGTCATTTAGTTTTCCATGAACAATGGCAATAACTTATAAAAAAAGGCTATCGCCAAACCAACAAAAGATAAATAAAAAATAATTTTGCCTTGTTTTCTGTCGTTTTCTGAGTATATATAAACCATTTCGCCATTGGGCAATGTTTTTTGGTATGTCCAAATATGCCATCCTATAAAAAAGCCTAAAACACCTCCCGCTAAGGCAAATATATAACCCACAATTAGCCACGACGACTGTGAAGGCTCTGCTACCTTTAACTCCTCAATTCTTCGCTTTTCGATATCTGCTAACTGTTCATCGCTTATAACGTCGCCCCTCTCGGCAAGTAGCCTACGGGCAAGCTGTACATCAAAAGCATTCCATTCATCGGCTTTGCTTATAACGTCCAACAATTCCTGGTTAGTAAAACTCAGCAGATAATAATCACTTTCTACTTCGCCGATATTTTCATTGGCATTTTTTTTCAATAGATTGTTTACCTGCTCGAAATCGTCGGGCTGTACTTTTAAAATGTACTCCTTCGTATCAGCATAGGAGAACGCGGGATTGAAGGTTGGCGCTTCTTCTTCTAAAAAATATTTTACATTATTTGCTTCTAACAATTCGGCAAGTGCATTTGCAAGTGCAACATCGTTAAATTTTTGATAGGTTATAAATTCAGGCTCCATAGTAAGGTTTTGATCTATATTAGATTCGCAAATTACCAAAAGAAAGATTAATAATTCCGCATATCGATGTCAAACAAAAATACCTTACTATTGGTTGTTCAAACACTTATTGAAATTCCCGTAAAAATCAACTTAACTATTTATATCATGAAAAAAATTATCCTTTTAACGCTGCTTGCATTTTGCGGTGTTTGTGCTTTTAGTCAGAGTAAGGTGGTTTGCTGCGGTAGGGCGTCGGCCACACAACAGTTTGCCATGCTGGCTTCCAGCAAAGAATTTATCAGGTCGCACAAAAACCCGGTGAAAATGCGCTTTCAAAGCAGCATCGGCAAAGCTATTAACTACAAAACCGCCGATGGCAAAGAGGCTAACGCTTACGTGCTAAAAGCCAAAAAAGAAACCAACAATTACATTTTGGTTATCCACGAATTTTGGGGACTGAATGATTTTGTAAAAAAGGAATCTGAAAAAATTTATAATGAGCTTGGCAATGTAAACATTATAGATCTCGACCTTTATGACGGCCAGGTAGCCACCACCCGCGAAGACGCAGGCAAACTGATGCAGGCCGTAAAAGAAGATCGCGCGAAAGCGATCATCAATGGCGCAATTGCCTATGCTGGTCCGAAGGCTCACATCGCTACAATCGGCTGGTGTTTCGGCGGTGGCTGGAGTTTACAAACAGCATTGCTAGCTGGTGATAAGTCTGTTGCTTGCGTAATGTACTATGGCATGCCAGAGCAGGATATCAACCGTCTAAAAACATTGCACTGCGATGTGCTGGGCAACTTCGCAAATAAAGACAAATGGATCAACCCGAAAGTTGTCGCAAAATTTGATGAAGACATGAAAACAGCGGGCAAAAAATTGTACCTGCACCAATATGATGCCGACCACGGCTTTGCCAATCCAAGCAACCCGATCTATAACAGCGATGCAACCAAAGATGCTTATGGGCATGAGATCGCATTTTTAAAGGCGAGGCTGAAGTAGGGAATTTCGGATTTGACAAATGCGGAATTCGAAATGTGGAATTCGGAATGATAGAATTTTAAATCCTTTTTATTACGTTGTAAGGATTCAAAAATAATTCCGAAATCGAAATTCCGAATTCCGAAATCATTCCCGTAACATTGCAGAAAACTACTGCCCTTGACGTCGAAAACAAAAAAGATACTTTCCTATTTATTTAAGCTCTCCATATTGATACTGGCGGGCTTATTTATTTATCAGCGCATATTAAAAAAACATGACAACTTAAGGGATTTCCAGAACCTCACAACACATATTACCTATAGCAAAGTGGTAATTACCCTTGTCCTTATTGTGTTGTTGATGTTATTGAACTGGGTGCTGGAATCATTAAAGTGGTGGCATCTCACCCGAATTATAGCCCCTATGTCGATTTGGAAGGCTATCGAATCGGTATTTTGCGGATTGACCTGGGCCGTATTTACACCAAACCGTATCGGCGAATACGGCGGCAGGGTAATGTTTTTACCTAACCGGCGGCGTATTCATGGTGTGTTTGCAATGGCGGTAGGCTCGTTCGGGCAAAATGTGATTACCAACGTATTGGGCGCGGGTGCAGGCGTGTGGTTCCTTTATACATTTATACACCTTAACAGCTGGCTGATGCTTGGCATCACCTTTATTGCCGCCGGGTTTATTGCATTGATGCTGGTATGCTACTTCAATATAAAATGGATGGTAACACTGTTGAACAGTATAAAGTTCTTAAAAAAGTATCACCGATTTTTTGATATTATGGGCAAATACAAAACCGCAGAGCTCTTGAATATCATGTGGTTTTGCCT
>CAZZUU010000331.1:0-4904 GCA_964657275.1 uncultured Mucilaginibacter sp.
ATTTAAAAACCCAACTTCTTCCCATTTCACTTTTTCGTGCCTGGCAACCACCATTTGTGCTATCCTGTCGCCGGTATTAATCTCAAATACCTGGTCGGAAAAGTTGATCAACAAAACCTTTATTTCACCACGGTAATCTGCATCAATCGTCCCCGGCGAGTTAACTATACCTATACCATGTTTAAAGGCAAGACCGCTGCGCGGCCGTATTTGTGCTTCAAACCCTTCGGGTAACTCAATATGCAACCCTGTTGGGACAAGTTTACGTTCCATTGGTTTAAGCAAAATAGTTTCTTCAAGGTCGGCGCGAAGATCCATACCGGCGGCATGCAAGGTTTCATAAGCCGGTAAATTATTTTTTGATTTATTAATTATCCTGATGTTCATCTCCTACTAAATATAGCCTTTAAATCTTTCCATTCAAAATAAACTGCGGCAAAAATAAATAATATTAAAAGCAAGTTTCCGGCAAATATATTCCGGTTAAATATGGTGAACGACAAGTAAACGATAACAATTGACGAAACAATATAAACCAGGTTTTTTTTGAGGTTATATGGAATGGGATAATTTTTTTGCCCCCATATATAGGATAAAACCATCATTACAGTATATGCTATTAATGATACCCATGCCGAGGCCATGTAGCTGTATTTTGGGATAAACATTACGTTTAACACGATTGTTAAGATGGCGCCCACTCCGGAGATATAAAGCCCGTATTTTGTTTGATCGGAAAGCTTGTACCATACCGAAAGGTTCATATAAATCCCCAGGCTTACATAGCCAAAAACAAGCGGCGGTATTACGCCCAGGCCAACCCAATAGCTTTTGCCTACAAAATATTTTAAAATATCGATGTTGGCTACCAGGGCTACAAAAATTACGGATACGGTGATCACAAAATAATCCATAATACGGGCGTAGGTTTGCCCGGCGTTTTTATTTTTAGCATGGCTAAAGAAGAACGGTTCGGCACCCAGCCTGAAGGCCTGTATAAAAATACTGAGGAACAGTGATATTTTGGCACACCCGCCATATATCCCTACGTCGCGGGCGCTTATAGCAGACGGGAGTAATTGGCCCAGTAATATTTTGTCTATGTTTTCATTGATGATGAATGACAAATTTGCAATTAACACCGGCCAACTGTAACTGAACATTTCGAGCAGCATTTTTCTGTCGAGATCAAACCGTATTTTCAAAAACTCGGGCAGCAAAAGCAGCAGCGTGATAATGCTCGAAATTAAATTAGACAAAAACACATAGCCAACCCAACCTTTAATATACCAATGGCTGAACCATGTAGAACCCGGTAACTGGTGTTTTATGATATACGGGATGAACCAGATAAAGGTGAGGTTTAGCGTTATAAAAATGACGATGTTGATGAATTTGATAGCCCCGTACCGACCCGGCCTGCCATCGGCACGTATTTTTGCGAAAGGGATAACGCACCATGCGTCGACCACTAAAATAGCTATGAAATACTCTACGTAAATGGTAAAGTCGAGATGATGCGTGTCTTTACCAATTTGAATAAAGCCGGCAATATGCCCAACAAAAGGTAAAGTAAACAGCAAAAAAAGGATGGTTATGGTGAATACCGAAGCGAAGGCATTATTATAAACGCGCTGCTTGTTATCGCTGTATTTATTGAGATAACGAAAAAACGTGGTTTCCATTCCAAATGCCATCACAGCATTTAATATAGATGCCCAGCTAAACATGGTGGTTAAAACACCATAAGTACCATTTAAATAAGCACGCGTATAAATGGGGGTAAGAAAGAAACTCAATACCCTGCCGGCAATCGTACTTACACCATATATGGCTGTTTGCCCAGCAAATTTTTTAGCGGTTGACAATGAGAAAAAGGGAATTAATAGTGAAAAACCTGTATGCTACAGGTTCTTTTTTACAACCTCAAAATTACGATAGTTTTTTAATTCCCCCTCATGGCTTTCAACAGAAGTTACGTTAGCTCCCTGCGGACCTTCGTGACACCATTCTAAAAACATTTCAAGCGCGATGCTATCTCCTTCGGCAGCAACGAAAACATTACCGCCGGGCTCGTTCCTTATAAAACCCTTAACGCCCAACTGATCGGCAACTGCTTTGGTAGACGCACGGTAGAATACACCCTGTACTTGGCCTTTTATAGTAATATCGAGGTGGGTTGGCATAGATGTTGGTTAAGTAAGTTGGATTAAGTTGACTAAGTTAGACTAAGTTCTAAAAGTTGCAAATTCAATTGTTGCTGGCAAATAAGATTTATTAGCTATTGCTCGTTTGTGTCCTTCCGCTAATTTCGGCTAAAGCCCGTGCTTATCTATTTATCCTTATCCGTTGGCTGAAGCCAACGGCAATAAATAATAAATAACAGCCAATTCATTGCCGTCCCTTTTAAGGGATGGATAGGATATAAATAAGAAGCAAAGGGCTTTAGCCAAAATAATATGCTGCTGCCAATTTAATTCGCCCAGTTATATATTTGAAATATTTACGTGAACTTTTAACTTATACAGCCGCTGCAAACCCAATCAACTAAATCAACTTCCTAACCTTTGTCTCAGGTGTAATTTTTAGCCCATCGAGACCGGTGAGCAGGTTTAGCCCGGGTGTTTTGCCGGGTGCTATAGTACCTTTTTCATCGTCGATACCCAAGTACTTGGCTCCGTTTTTTGTGCCCCATTCAATTAACTGACCTGTGCTGATAGCAGGGAACTTTTTTTGAATGCTTCGCATTTCGCTCAGTATGCAGAGTTTATCGTTTGACGCAAGGCTATCTGTCCCAAGCGTTATATCATAACCCTGGCCTATAAATAACTCGATTTTAGGGAGCATTTTTTCGATAAATAAGTTGGCGTTGGGGCAAAAACACCAGTGAATTTTGCGATCGAACCGTTTTATGAAATAGATATCTTTCAGATTGGTACAGGTATTGTGTACCATTAATATTTTTTGTTTATTGGTTAACAACGGTATAACCGACTGTAAGGAGTTGCGGGCCTGCGGCTTAAAATGTGAAATATCTATCTCGAAATGAGCATACAGATCATTAAAAGTGCCTAATTTATACCGGTAAAATTTATTTTCGTCCTCACATTCCTGGTTATGGATGCTAATGAGATTTTGGCCGGATTCGCTGTAGGTCTTGATCAGCTTAAATAGTTCCTTAGATACAGAATATGGCGCGTGCGGCGTAACGGAGCATGAAAGCGGTTTGAATTTATTAGCAAGTTCAACAGCGTTTTTAAATGTTTCTTCGGCTTTCGACGGTAAAAAACTCAACGTTTCTACAAAGGTGTGGTAATATAATTTACTGGCGGTTTTAACGGGAATACTGGAATCGGTATTGGAAATATCACCTACGGCAACAATGCCATTTTGATACATCTCATTATCTGCTTTGAGGGCAGCTTCCGATATTTCGTTCTTTTCTACAACACCCCGTAGCTTTTGAAGCGCCTTAATAAAGTTAACCAGGCCCTTACCCGGCTCTACTTTGCCTTTTAGGTGCGAAAGTTCCAGGTGACAATGGGTATTAACAAATCCAGGGCAAATGATACCGCTTAACTGCTCAACCGGGCTGTTACTGGTTTCTGAAAAAGTGTTTTGATCAGTTACAGATAAAATCTTACCTGTATCGTCAACAGTAACAATTCCATTTTTAATTGGATCGGCATAAACAGGGAAAACGTAATCGGCTTTAAAACTTTTCATTCAAGTATAAATAACACTTCTCTTAAGTCTTCTTTTAAAACGTCCAATCATTAAGGATACACTTAACTTTTGGTTATTGTTTTTAAATAGTGATTTAAAAAGATAGTTTTTTTAAATTTAGTACTTTTGCAATGTGAACCATACAAAAGATAAAATTGATATCCGTAGCCTCAACCTGGCTGCACTGCAGGAACATTTTATCCGGATGGAGGAAAAAAGCTTCAGGGCGAAACAAGTTTATGAGTGGCTTTGGCAAAAATCATGCTTTTCGTTCGGGGAGATGAGTAATATTTCTAAAGAACTACGCGCCAAACTTGAAGAACAATTTGTTATCAACCATGTTAAAATCCACAATTCACAGGTTAGCGCGGATAAAACTATAAAAAATTCTTTTATTTTATATGATACTCACATAATTGAAGGGGTTTTAATTCCAACTCCCGGAAGAATGACGGCTTGCGTATCGTCGCAGGTTGGCTGTAGCTTAACCTGCAAATTTTGTGCTACCGGGTATATGGAACGTAAACGCAATTTAAATCCGGACGAAATATATGACCAGGTAGTGCTGATTGATAAACAGGCGAGGGATAATTACGGCATACCGCTGTCGAATATTGTGTACATGGGCATGGGCGAACCATTGCTGAATTATAAAAATGTGCTGGACTCCGTTGAAAAAATAACATCGGAGGACGGGCTAAATATGGCTGCCAAAAGAATCACTGTATCTACGGCGGGGATAGCCAAAATGATAAAGAAGCTTGGCGATGACGATGTAAAATTCAACCTTGCATTATCCTTACATGCCGCCAATGATGAAAAGCGGAATACCATTATGCCAATCAACGAGCAAAACTCGTTAAAGGCGCTTGCCGAAGCATTAAAATATTATTACGCCAAAACCAAGAACCCGGTAACGTACGAGTATATCGTGTTCGACGGTTTTAATGATACCCTGCAGGATGCTATTGAACTGGCGCGGTTTTGTAAGCATCTGCCCTGCAAGGTAAACATCATTGAATACAACCCTATTGCCTTTGCCAGCTTCATTAATGCAGGCGAAGATAAAATTGAAGCCTTTGCAGATTACTTGCGCAAACAAGGCATAACCACTAATTTACGCCGCAGCCGCGGTAAAGATATCGACGCCGCCTGCGGACAATTGGCGATAAAAGAAG
>CAZZUU010000332.1:0-4896 GCA_964657275.1 uncultured Mucilaginibacter sp.
GTGCCCAATTAGTTTTTCGCTGGTCATTAGGTTCAAATGTATTAGCCAATGATTGGTAAAGCATATATCTCGGGCTTGTTCCAACCGGAAGAAATGCGCTGCCTGTATTGGTAACACCGGTATTTGAATAGTGGTCACTTTCAACCTGCCAGATAGTTTCTGTGCTGGTATTAAGAAATACATTTGACAGGGCATCAAGGCTGTATAACCCGGAATTAAGCACATTTGTTGCTTCAGTTTCAGCGGCGCTGTAATTTGGTGTCGCCTCAAATAAATATACCCTGGCTAAAAGAGCAGAAACAGCTTCTTTATTTATCCTTACATTCGCGCCGCCCGGATATTCATCTGTTAATAAAGCTTTAGCATCTAATAAATCCTGTATGATCTGTTGGTAAACCTGCGCTTTAGGTGTACGGGGCAAACCAGCATTTGCTATGGCATCGGTAGTTAATACTAACGGAACATCGCCAAAGTAATTAACCAAATAGAAATTCATATACGCCCTCCAGAATTTTGCCTCGCCGGTAAGCTGATTTATGAGCCCTTTGCTGATAGCCGTTGTGTGGCTCAATCCTTGCAGTATAGTGTTGTCATTAAACATCATGATATAAATTTCATTATACAACACGTTTGATGAGTTACTGCTTCCACTTAGCTGGTTGGTCGTGAAGTCAACGTTGTTGTTAGGGTAAAAAGCATCATCCGCTGAAGCAGAGCCATATTCGTTAGCACTAACAATTAAGCCAGTGCTGCCATTCACATTATAATTGCCGTATAAAGCAAGTGATGCGGCCATTATCGAGGTGGAATCTGCGTAAACTTTATCAGCTGTAAGCTGTGTAGGTGGTGATCCTACATCTTCAAATTTTTTACAAGACGACAAAAAAATCATCAGCGCTAAGCAAGCTCCAGTGAGCATTTGCTTATTATATTTTAAATATTTCATGTTTTTTATATTAAAAAGTAGCGTTTAAACCTAAAGTGATTACACGAAGGGGCGGCATTACGGCGCTTCCGGTAAAATCCGAGAGTCCTTGTTCCGGGTCGAATGATATCTTATTTTTCGTCCAGGTGTATAAATTCTGTCCCTGGGCATAAATCTTCAGCTGATCCATCCCTAATTTTTTCACTGTCGCATCCGGCAATTTGTAAGAAAGCGAAACATTTTTAAGCTTTACAAAAGAATTATCACCATATACCGCATTTGACTGACCATAGGTAAAGGCATACAGATAAAATTGAGTGGTAGCTTCAGGAAGCTTGCTGTTGCTGCCCGGACCGTTCCATAAATTAGTTTGTGAAGCATACCCATTTCCTCCATAAAAAGAAGAAAATACACCGGGCACGTAAAAGCTACCCGGGTTAATTATGCCTGTTTGCTTAGTATATTGGATAAAGAAGCTAAAAGAAAAGTTACCGTAAGTAAAGTCATTACTGATACCGCCATAGAATTTTGGAGAAGTATCTTCTATAACCGTTCTGTCATTATCATAATCGGGGTTACTTGTTATGCTTCCATCAGCGGCTTTAAAATTTGGTAAGCCTGTCTGCGTATCAACACCAACAAAATTATAAACCCTTTGCTGTGTTATAGGATATCCCAATACATAATCATCGGCATAAAAATAGGAAGGGCTTACAGATAATAATTCGCTTTTTGGTATTGTAAGGTTAAATGATGTTTTCCAGGTGAATGATTTACCAGCTACATTGGTGGTGTTTAATTCAAATTCAAACCCCCGGTTTTGTATTAATGCAGGTAAGTTGCCTGAATAGGAATTTACGCCTGATTGTTCGGCCACGGTTAAATAACCAAGCTGGTTACTTGAACGGTTGCGGTAATAATCGGCATTAAATAATATCCTGTCTTTCAGGAATCCCAGGTCTATGCCAAAATCCAGTTTCTTATCGGTTTCCCATTCTAAATTAGGATTTGGAATTCCACTTAAAGATAAGGTACCCGCTCCCTGGTACAATTTTGTAGAACCATTGGAAGAGCTATAGGTTGGCAGATACTGATAATCACCTATCTGATCATTCCCGGTTATACCAAAACTGCCTTTTAATTTTCCAAAGGAAAGGAAGGATAAATTGTTTTTGAAAAAATCTTCTTTGGTGAATATCCATGCCCCACCTACAGAATAAAAGGTTCCGAAAGGATGATTAGAACCAAATCTTGATGAGCCATCAGTTCTCAAAGTACCATTAATTATATATTTACCATCCCAGTTATAAGTTGCCCTGCCAAACAAGGAAGAAAATTTATAAAGTATATCGGTAGCATAAACCTGATTGGCAGAGGCACCGGCAGGTGTTGACATCAGATCAGGATTGCTGAAGCCCTGGGCATAAATTGTAGTGCTTTGGTTAGCACTTCGTTGCAGCGTTGCACCTGCAAGCAGGGTCAAAACGCCTTTGCTTATCTTCCTGTTATAATTAATTTGAGGTTCAACGCTGTAAAATGACTGGCTGCTGTTTGCGAAATTTGCGTTATTAGTTGGGGGGCCAAATGCAGGGCTTTGGCTTAAAGCTGGTATTTGTTGGCTTTGCGCGAGGCTGATATTATTGTAACCAACATTTAGTTTCAGATCAAGCCCGGTAAATAATGTATAACGCATCTGCAAGTTGGCGATCAAACTGTTTGTTTTATTGCCATTTGTTTGCAGGAAATAGGATTGCGGATTTGTATAAGCGCCCTGGCTATCCCAGTAAAGCGTACCATCCGAATTATATAATGGGTAGTTGGGAGGCAGGTTGAACGTTGAACTCAGGTCACTTTGCGGCAGCACCGAATAGTCATAAGAATAATTAGCAGATAAATTCATATTGAACTTCCTGTTATTTGAATTATGATCCAAATTAAAGCGGCTGGTATATCTTTGATCATTGAAATCACCCGGATAAACTGTCGTTTCGCGATGGAACCCATTGGTGAAAATAAACCGTGTATTTTCGCTTCCACCAGAAATCGATGTCTGCGCATCAGTTAAATGGGCAGTACCGCCCAAATACTTCTTTTGCCAGTTGGTATTTTTTGTGGTATCCCACACAAGCAGATCCGGGTCATCTCCCGGGTCGGGTGTTAATCCGTCATTATTGATCGCCTGATGCCTCATTTGCAGGTATTGCTGTGTATTCATCACATCAATAAAACGAGTAACTTTACCAATACCCTGATACAGGTTAATATTAACTTTACTTTTACCTGCCTTGCCTTTTTTACTGGTTACTAATACCACCCCATTTCCACCGCGTGCCCCATAAATTGCGGTGGCGTCAGCATCCTTCAATATGTCAATGCGCTCGATGTCATTTGGGTTAATAATGCTAAATGGGCTTACAAATTGATTGGCACCAAAAAGCCCATTTGAATTCAAACTGTTATTTGAAGGCGAAGACCCATCATTGATATTAAATGGCACACCATCAATTACATACAGGGGCACTGTACCCGCGCTTAAGGAGTTTTGTCCTCTGATCAAAATATTAACAGATGCACCCGGCAAGCCGCTTGATTGCGTAATTACAGCGCCGGTAACACGGCCTTCCAGGGCATTTAGCGGATCCTGAACAGGTTGTTTAGCAATGTCGGCGGCGGTAATTGAACTAACGGCACCGGTTAGATCCCTGCGGGTGGATGTACCATAGCCAATAACTACAACTTCATTTAATATGTTGTCAGATGGCTTCAGCATTACTTTGATGCTGGTTCCAATATTGGTAACAGGTATTTTTTGGCTGATATAACCGATAAAACTAAAAACTAATGTATCCCTCTCGTTATTGATAGTTGTACCAAATTGGCCGTTTTCGTCAGTAGCAGTGTAGGTTTGCCGATCAAATTTAAAAGATACGGTAACCCCGGGTAAAGGGTCATCATCTAAATCAACTACAATTCCCGTTAAGTGCCTTACCGGCTGCACTTCCGGATTTACGGGCTTAGTTTTCTCGGACAAAATTATTTTGTTCCCATCCTGCCTGAAATCAAGCTCGGTTCCTTTAAGCAACAACAGCAAAATTTCTTCAACAGTTCTTGATCCGCTGCTTACCGTAATGCTGTTGTATGCGTTTACTTTAGCCGATGGATAAAATATACTAAAACCTGATTTATCCTGTAATTCGTCTAAGGCAGATTTTAACGATTTATTATTTACCTGGTATGAAATCTTTTTGTCTTTAATACTTTGCCCCGAGCTTCTCTCAGCCGCAAACAGGTTGAAGCTGAAAACCAAAATAGCCCCAAAACAAACGCTTAATCTCATTATAAACAGAAGGTTAGTGCGTGAACATATCTTAAAAAGAGAGAAGAATATCCCTTTTGCAAAAGCAGTATTTTTTTGCATTATTTGTATAGTTTAAAAAGTGAGCGAAAATTTTTTAAATCTGAACTCCCAATTGCTGTCCAAGGCTTGGGAGTTTTTTTATAGAATATGCCTCCTGCATACTGCTATAATGCTATTTTATATCGTTTTGTAGCGTTTTTTCATAGTTAAATCAATTAGGGTTAAATGCTTTATTCAAATTATTTAATAACTGCGGCTATCCAATATCACATTTTGTCCGTCTATCTTATAAGTAGACGAACTCGTTCCGCACAAAACGGCTAATACCTGCTGTAATGATTCCGTTCCGCTAAAGCGGCCGGAAATTGAATAGTTTTCAAGGTCCTTATTTTTAAATTCAATTTTTACGCCATACCTGCCGCTTAATTTGTCGGCCCATTGTTTGAATGTCATATCAGTAGATGGCATATCTAATTTTATCCACGCTATAGTTTGCAGTGCCTCAACTTCCTGCTGACCGGCAATCTTAGTTTTCTCATCGTAACTGGCTTGTTGATTGGGTGTTAATACGGCCAAAACGTTGTGCGCGGCGTCGCTTACGCTTACTTTTCCA
>CAZZUU010000333.1:0-4887 GCA_964657275.1 uncultured Mucilaginibacter sp.
AGTAGTGACTAGTGAGTTGTAATCGGAAATAATTCACACGTAAGAAGTAAATCTGACCATTGACGACTGACTATAATATTACTTCACGTTTACAGTTTGCTCTGCCGGTTTCAGATAGCAACTAGTCAAAATGCTTATATTTGTTTTCTTTTTTTTTATATGTCTAAAATAACACTGTTGCGCGTAAGCGGCGAATATGGCTTTGAAGCCACTGACGAAAATAATCACACCGTAAGAATGGATAGCAGCCCCGAAAGTGGGGGGCTGAATTTTGGTGTAAGGCCTATGCAAATGTTATTGATGGGTTTAGGCGGATGCTCGGCTATTGATGTGCTTGCCATATTAAAAAAACAGCGCCAGGACGTAAAAGACTGCAAGATTATCATCAATGGCGGTCGCGAGCCGGGTAAGATACCTTCGTTGTGGAAAGATATTGATATAGAGTTTCATTTTTACGGCGATATAGATTTGGACAAAGCAAATAAAGCTGCCGAGTTATCCATCGAAAAATATTGTTCCGTATCCGCTACGCTGGAAAAAGCAGGCGCTGAATTGAACTGGAAGGTATTCGTACATCCTGCGTAAAATGGGGTTGTTACCACCAGGTAAGAAAAAACTACTGGCATCTAAATTTTCGGGTTTTTGGTATATGTGACTAATTTTTGTGATGAAAAATCCATAAGTTAGCGCATAATAAATGGTAAAACCTGAACCATGAACAAAATTACAATTTTTCTAATACTGGCCACAGTTGTATATTCTGCCAGTGCCCAAACTTCAAAACGTAATATCCATATAAGAACGATAGGTCGCGACACGGTTAGCATGCCGCTTGACAGCGCATATTTTTTAATAGAAGACGACTGTTCGGAAATTAACCGGTATACACGTTTTGATTTTCACAGCGGAAAATTTTATGGAAAATTCAAAGATGTGAGCAAGGCAAATCCAAAGCTTACAGTGGCGGAGGGCGAGTATACAACAGACGGTTTAAAAACGGGCTTATTTACTACTCATTATCTTAACGGGAATTTACAGGCCACGGGTATTTTTAAAGATGATAAATACGATGGCAGATGGGAGATGTTTTACCGGAACGGGAAGCCCGAAATAACATTTGAAGTAGTTAACGGCGAATTGCGGATAATTAATGCCTGGACTGCCGATGGCTTAAAAACTGTAGATAACGGAACAGGGGATTACACCGCCAAACTGGATGCAGTTTATTGGAAAGGCAAACTGCTAAATGGCAGGCCCGAAGGTAAGTGGAAGCTTTATAACACCGATGATGCCAGTAACACGCCCGCTGCTGAAGAACATTACAAAAAAGGCGTATTTCGCGATGGATCAATCGGAAATGACAATCTTATTTATACCGATATATCTCATCTTAAACTGGTTGATGCAGCCAGGCTATCTTTGGTCCATCTCGAACATATGTACGTATCACAAATACCCTGTGGAGGGCCTAAGTTACCGCATATAGTTAACGCGCAATATAAAGGCGGTTTGGATGCTTTTTCAAAACGTATTGGCGATGAAGTTGCGCCATACATGAGCAAAGACGATTTGGCTGGTATTAACAACACAATAGAAATAGACGGCGAAGTATCCGAAAAGGGCCAGTTAGAGAAATTGGAAAATGCCGGTTTGTTTGGCGACCAACTTGCCAAGAGAATAATTGCCAGGCTTTATCATTTGCCCGCTTTAATCCCGGCGACATCTGACGGAAAGCCAGTGAGGCAAAAATTTAAAATTTCCTTTCAAATTTATAACTTCGTTTATCGGCTGGCTTACCAGTTTTTGCCTATTGACGCCAATTAATATTGTTAATCCTCTTCAAAAAAAGCGGCAAGCTGGCCGAAATAGCTTTCGTCCCAGCCCTCGGCAAAACCGGTATATTCAGCCTCGGGTATGTTGGTATGTTTTAATTCAACTGAAGTAGCATCTTTATCCGGATGAAGTTTAATCGTAACGATGGAAGCTTCCGGCTGCCCATCAAAATACCATTGCTGAACTATCTTTTTACCTTCGTCAAATTCAATATTTTTACCAACTATACTTCCTTCCCATAAGGAAAACTCGGAGCCAGGCTCAGTCGACATTTCCGCAGCTTCACCTGTCCATAACTCGATTGTAAACGGGTTAGTTAATGCGATATAGATTTCTTCGGGTGTCGCGGGTATATGATAATATTTTTTAAAATCTTTCATTGCTTAGTTTCGGTTTGCTGTGCGTTAGCAAAAATACGCCAATAAAAAGCCGCTGATCTATTGACATTTGAATTTCGTTGCATAGTTAATCAACGAAACTGATTAATCAAATAAACCAGCGGCAGTTATTATACGCCTAACGGCAATACAACTCTTCCGTAAACTTCATTTAGTACATTAGCTATGCCTGCATAAATTGCTGATGCTCCGCATATTATACCTTCGTACCCGGCAAATTTACCGATGCTTTCATTCCCTGTTGCATGTTCGGCAGCCAGTAAAAAGAATAGTATGGTTAACGATGCGAATACAAACTGAAGCGCACGGTTTAGTTTTAAAGTACCAAAGAAAAGGCAAAATGTAAATACGCCCCATATAGCCAGGTAGGCACACATAGCGCTGTCTGAGGCTTTTGGCGCCCATCCAAACTTTGGTATCACGATTAATCCCACCAGCGAAAGCCAGAAAAATCCGTAGGATGTAAAGGCAGTCAACCCAAAAGTGTTGTTCTTTTTTGCTTCAATTACGCCGGCAATCACCTGTGCCAGGCCGCCATAAAAAATGCCCATAGCCAGTATCATCGAATTGAGTTCGAAGAAACCCGCATTATGCAGATTTAGCAAAACTGTTGTCATACCGAAGGCGCAAAGACCCAGCGGCGCAGGATTAGCAATACCATCCTTTACAGGGATAGGAGTGGGAGTAGTCGGAATCATTGTTTTAGGTTTTAAATTGGTTTATAATGCAATCTAAATGATTTAACATTATTAAGCAATTTTTTTTATAAACTGATCCGTAACTTTAGCGATAATCAGCGTCCTATGCAAAAACTAGTATTACTGCGCCACGGCGAAAGCGTTTGGAACAAGGAAAATCGCTTTACCGGCTGGACAGATGTCGATCTGTCCGAAGAAGGCTTTTTACAGGCAAAAAGGGCAGGGGAATTGTTAAAGAAATATGATTATAATTTTGATGCCGGGTTTACTTCGCTTTTAAAACGTTCCATCAAAACACTGCATATTGTACTTGATGAGCTGGATCATTTATGGATACCGGTACAAAAATCATGGCGGCTGAACGAACGTTTTTACGGCGCACTCCAGGGACTCAATAAAGATGAGGTCGTTGTAAAATATGGGGCTGAACTCGTCCAAAAATGGCGCCGTGATCCCCATGAGCTACCTCCTCCAATTACGAAGGACGACGAACGATATCCCGGAAAGGACCCCCGCTATAAAGACCTTACCGAAAGGGAGCTACCGCTTACAGAAAACTTAAGTGAAACGATGGACAGGGTATTACCCTTCTGGAATGAATTTATTGTACCGGCTATCCACAAAAATCAAAAAGTAATCGTTTGTGCGCATGGCAACAGCTTGAGAGCATTGATCCAGTATATCGATCATCTTTCTGATGAAGAAGTTACAAAACTGGATATCCCAACCGCAGCGCCCTTAGTTTATGAGCTGGATGAAGGGCTGGAGCGCATAAGACATTATTATTTAGAGTGAGTTTTCGAGGTGAAGGGGAAAGGTAAATGGTAAAAGGTTGTCGTATCCCCTCAAAAAAACCTTTCGCCTTTACCTTTCACTTAACCTTACTCCGCTTTATGATACAAATCACCGGCCTTTTGGGCGGATAATTTTATCCCCTTTATCATAGCCGAGCTGAATCCATTATGTTCCATTTCATTTAAACCGGCAATGGTGCAACCGCTTGGCGAGGTCACTTTATCTATTTCTTGTTCAGGGTGGGAGGAGAGCTGCAATAAAAGGTCTGCGGCACCTTTTGCGGTTTGTGCGGCCATTTTCAAGGCATCATGCGCATGAAAGCCTATTTCTGTTCCGCCTTGTGAGGCGGCACGAATTGAACGCAGGAAGAATGCAACCCCACAGGCGCAAAGTGCCGTAGCCGAAGTCATTAATTCTTCATTAATCTGTAAGGTTACCCCAACGGTATCAAAAAGTGATTTCGTAATATTAACATTTTTTGGTGTCGCATTATCGGTAGCTATACAAGTCATAGACTGGCCGATAGCAATGGCTGTGTTCGGCATGGCGCGGATCACCTGCACATTTAAATCCAGTTGATTGCGGATGTCGGCGCAGCTAACTCCCGAAATTACGGAGATCAGCAATTGTTTTTCCGCTTTTATAGCCGGCTTTATTTCGTCCAGTAACTTGTTAAGCTGTTGCGGCAATACCGCCAGCACAATAAAATCAGCCTTTCGTACCGCTTTAAGGTTATTGTCGGTTGTGTAATAACCTGCAGTGGCTAACTCCGACAATGCGGCCGCATTACGGCGGGTAAGTGTTATTTGCTGCGCTTTGCATATGCCGGCTTTCACCAGGCCTTTAGCAAGTGAAACGCCGATATTACCGCTGCCTAATATGGCAATATGCTGTTGTGAATTCATGAGCTTTTACTTAAACGTGTTCCAAATGGTTTATTTTTTTTCAGGCTGCCCAAATCATTGGAGTGGCCTATTATTACAGCTTTAACCCCGCAGGCTATAGCAGTGAAAGCGTTATCCAGTTTCGGCAGCATTCCGCTGTGGATGATCTGCTTCAACTTTAATTCTTCATAATGTTTTGGATCTATTTCCGCGATCAGCGAATCCTCATCATTAATGTCTTTTAATACGCCCTTTTTCTCAAAACAATAAACAAGCTTG
>CAZZUU010000334.1:0-4873 GCA_964657275.1 uncultured Mucilaginibacter sp.
CTGATTATCAATATCCGCTGCATCACGTGCATCAACTGCATCATTTGCATCATGTATTTGTGATGCAAATGATGCAGTGTTATTCTTTTGATATTCTGCCGGAGCCTATTGTCTTACTGTCGGAAATACTTGCATTTCCCGAATAAACTACGTTCCCGGAACCAATGATGTGTGCAGATATATCTTTGTCAGCCGCCAGGTAAACACTTCCTGAGCCGGTGATTGAAACTGTCGCCGATTCTGTTTTGAAATCTTTACCCTTCATTTGCCCTGAACCGGCTATAGAAACTTTGGTTTGGTTGGCTGTACCATTTAAATGGATAGAACCAGAACCGGCTATAGAAGCGTGGAGGTTTCCTGATTTTACAGAAGACATAATACTGCCTGATCCGCTTACGGCAAGGCTCACATCGTCGCCGCTAACCATTCCCTCGATATCAATATTGCCCGAGCCTGCGTTAGCTACGCCCGAAAGCGATTTGGCAGTAACGTAGATGTTTATTGTTCCCATATTTTCATGGTTCCAGTAATGCTCATTTTTAAACTTTATTTTTAGCTTTCCGTTTTCTACAGTAGTTTGAATTTGATCAATAACATCCGGGTTGGCACTGATCTTCAAACTTTCGGTGCCGTCAATCTTTACGTGTACGTTGAATGGGCCACCTGATGCCAGGCTGCTAAAGCCAGAAACGCTACGTATTTGTTCAGTCTGCGCTGATACTTTTAAGACCGCCGCGATCAATAATACTACGGCGAAAATGCTGTAAGCTGCTCTTTTCATGTCGTTGTTTTTATAATAAGACGCGTTTGCAAATTAAAGCGTTGCACTAAGTGAGTGTATTTGTTATTTGTCTCAATTCACCTTTGTATCAGCCAGTTTCTTTTCTTCTCTTTTTTTTCGCCGGGCGGCCCTGCGTTCAATCCGCTGTTGTTTTTTTATTTTGCGGGAAGCCTGGTCGGCCTTCACCTCGTTTATCCGGGCTACGGCAGCGTCCTGTGTTTTTTTGTCGAGGCCGGCGCAGGGCTTAATTCCTTCAAGCAGCGTTGTCCAAATGGTTTTAAAGAACGGGGAAGTCACCGGCCTCTTATAGTCCACATAAAATGACCGGGGCGTTTTTTCGTCATTATCCGGGTTGTCATGCTTGATGATAAATATATTGGCAAACAACGATGCGATGGTCATTTTTTTAAGCCATGGCGTACTGGTATCCGCTTTAAGTAAACTCACCTGCAGGTTATTATACAGCAGGGAAACAGGCCCTTTTGTATGGTAACGGTCGCCCTTAATATCAAAATCAAATCTTTTCTCAGTACCCGAATTTATTTTTACCATGGCAAGTGGTATGGTTGCCTGGTTAATCACTTGCAGATCCATTGGGCCCAGGTGCCCTTTATAGCTAAAAGAGGCATTTTCATCAGTTAAATTAAACATAAACGAAACATCAAGCTTGCCCCGGTTCATAAAATAAGTGCTCAATTGTACATTGCATATATTGTTCTTAGCTAACACATCCTTTTTTGTGGTGATATTTAAAAACCTGCCGCTTGTGTTGTTAAAGCTGATCGACCCCGTTTGACCGGATTTTTGGTTAAACTCCAGGTATCTTACCGTTATATTTTTAACCTGCAGGGTATCCAGTTCTAACGCCGTTTCCATAGTGTGAACTATCACGTTTGGAAACGTTGATATCCGATCCGTTTTGTTCGGCTTCTTATTGGGGTTGCCGAATACTTCTATAGTGCCGCTCTTTAACAAAAGCTTCGAAGCGCTTACCATCCGGTATTTGTGATAGTTTACAAAATCAAAATTATTAAGCTGCATCGTATCAAGCTGTAGCGTAAACCTGTCCGATTGGCTTTTGCTGAAAAATTTGGCGGAGCTAATAGGCTGCAAGTCAAACCCCACAACGTTTAACCGGGATTTTTGAGTGGAGAGTTTTAATGATTTTACGGAGTATGTATACAGCCCGCTAGTCGTTTTGCCTTTATAATTATTGAGCTCGGCAATAATGTCGCGGCAATAAAGCAACCTGCTTTTATCAATTTGCGTAGCCGAATCTATTAGCAGGTCGTGCGCGCTCAAATTCAATTCCTTTAGCTCCGATATGGCAACTTTATTGCCGGAATAATCTTCATATTTGAATTTAACATCGCCTAATTCTATATCTCCAACATGGATGGAGTGCAGGCTTTTAGATATCTTTTGCCAGGCCGTGCGGTGGTCTTTTATTACAGTATCCTTCGTATGATTCAACTGATAGCTGATGTTAAGCTGTGGGTCATTTAATATGATCTCTCCTATATCGAGCTTATGCTGAAAATAAAGTTTGAACGGATGGATGTGCGATAAAGTAAGCCGTTTTACGTGTAATTCAACTAAATTATTTGGCGCGAGGTGTTGCCGCTTTTCACGATTATAGATAGCGGTGTCGGGCTTTAAGTTGATGTTAAAAATAACGATTGTTCCGCGGAGTACATGTAGTTCGGCCGAGGAAAAGTCTACGGTATACAAACTATCGCTGCTTTTTAAAACAACCTCTTTGACTTTTTTGGCCAATATTGGCGACCAGTACATATTAATAAACAGACCGAGCAAAAGAACAAGGCAACCCAACGTAACCAAAATAATCGACGTTATTTTGTGCCATTTTTGCTGTGAAAATATAAACGCCATTAATTGATCTTTCTTTTATTTATAAGTTATCGGCTTTTTTATCAGACGTTTAATTTTCAATAGCATCTATTTTCAACTAAATGTAGTTAGTAACTAATTTACTGAATTTTTACAATAGCAGCAGTAACAATAACAACTGTTTTTTATCACACACTAAATACAAGGGTAATCAGATTAAATTACCGTTTATACATAACAACAAAAATCAAAATTTGTTACTGACAATCTGTCACACTATATTTTATTTGTGTATTTTTGCAGACTAATTTAAAAACGACGATGGATTTGCTTACCGCAGATAAGGTACATGATGAAAGCAGGCAGGGGGAAGCTTTGGTATTAGAACAGATTCCTGGCAAACACAACGGTCGCAAGTTGTATATCGAAAGCTACGGCTGCGCCATGAATTTTTCGGATAGTGAGATTGTCGCTTCTATTTTAGCTGAGCAAGGGTTTGAAACTACGCCAGATTACAACAGCGCCGATGTTATTTTTATTAATACGTGCTCCATTCGTGAAAACGCCGAACAACGTGTACGTAACCGCTTAAGGGATTTTACCATAGCTAAAGTTAAAAATCCGGGCCTGGTAGTAGGCGTGTTGGGTTGTATGGCAGAACGTTTAAAGTCGAAATTTTTAGAGGAAGAGAAACTGATTGATGTGGTGGTTGGCCCCGATGCTTACCGCGACCTTCCAAACTTGATTGAGCAGGTAGATGGTGGCCAAAAGGCGGTGAATGTCCTACTGTCGCGCGAGGAAACCTATGCAGATATCAGCCCTGTGCGATTAAACAGTAACGGCATTAATGCCTTTGTTTCTATTATGCGGGGCTGCGATAATATGTGTTCGTTTTGTGTGGTTCCGTTTACACGTGGCCGCGAACGCAGCCGTGATCCGCAATCTGTCGTAGCTGAATGTACCGATCTGTTTAACAAAGGTTACCGCGAGGTTACTTTGCTGGGGCAGAATGTAGATTCATATAAATGGACGCCTCGCCCTGCCCTCTCCTCCACAGGAGTCCTCTCGGACAAAGGAGAGGGTTCTGCCGTAGAAAATGAAAAGCCGGTGTTAGGAGGGATGGACCTGCTTGACAAGGTGTTGGCATCCGGCGAAGATTTAAGCGAGTTGCAGCCTTTAAAACACGAGGCCGGTGATACTACCTTCGCCAATTTGTTAGAGATGGTTGCGCTGATAAATCCCGAACTTAGGGTACGTTTTTCAACCTCACACCCAAAGGATATAACCGACGATGTGCTATACACTATAGCCAAGTACGACAATATTTGCAATTACATCCACTTGCCTATACAATCAGGAAACAGCAGGGTACTTAAACTGATGAACCGTACTTATAACCGTGAATGGTACATGGACAGGGTTGCGGCGATAAACCGCATCATCCCTAATTGTGCCATTTCAACAGATATTATAACCGGTTTTTGCTCTGAGACTGAAGAAGAACACCAGGACACGTTGAGCATGCTGGACCATGTGCAATTTTATTTCGCCTACATGTTCATGTATTCTGAACGGCCGGGAACTTTAGCAGCCAAACGGTATGCCGACGACATTCCCGAAACTGTAAAAAAGCGCCGTTTGCAGGAAGTTGTAGCAAAACAGCAGGAACACTCGCACGATCGTCTGAAAAAACTGGTAGGCACAACACAAAAAGTGTTGATAGAAGGTTTTTCAAAAAAATCAGACAAAGATTACTCCGGCAGGAGTGATCAGAATACCGTGGTAGTTTTCCCGGTGAATGAAAATTATAAACCGGGACAGTATGTTGATGTGCTGATCGACCGATGCACTACGGCGACGTTGATCGGAAGGGCAGTAAAGAGTCAGGAAGCAAGAAATTAAGAATCAAGAAAGAAAAAAGATAGCGTCTTAACAAAGGTATGGGTAGTCATAATTTTAAGAATTTGAAAATCTGGCAAAGATCAATGGATCTCACAGATTTCACTTTCGAATATTGTAAAAATCTACCTCCATCTGAGCGTTACAACCTGATCGATCAGCTTAACAGAAGTTCTTGTTCAATCCCCTCAAATATCGCAGAAGGATCGGGTAAGAGAACAAAACTTCATTTTGCCGAGTTTTTAACAACGGCACTAACATCGTCGTTTGAAGTTGAAACGCAATTATTGATATGTGAACGAAGAGCCTATGGTTCTGCGCTAAAATTAACGGAATGTTTAG
>CAZZUU010000335.1:0-4829 GCA_964657275.1 uncultured Mucilaginibacter sp.
TATCGACGCTTTAAAGCGCGTTATGAAATTATTGAAATTGGCGGTATCTCTGCGCGGACCGGTAAAATACAGGTAAGCAAGCTGCAATGATTTTTCCAATGATTGAGGCCTTGCCGAACCCCGCAGGCCCTTATATATTTCATCCATATAGGGTGTAACACCTATTTGATCGCCTGCTATCAATTTATTTAGCGCCAAACTGCTAAAAGGGCCCGCTCCTGAACCGGCTATAAGGTTGATCGCGTTGTCGGCAGATTCGAAATCGGCATCACCGTATTGATTGGTACCCCCGGTGGCAAAACCGTTGAATACGATTTGGTCGTTCTTATAATCGGTTGGTTTTAATAAAACCTTAATGCCATTACTTAACTTTAGCTGCGTTATGCCTAATGGTGCAATAAAGCTTTCGCTGATGATCTTTCCCGGAAAAGGCGCTTTCGTCAATAAAGGTTGATGAATTACCTGGTCGGAATACGGCGTTAATATTTCCTGGTTAACCGCGGTGATCCATGATTGAACGGTCGCACTATCAGGCAAACGACTTTTCTCTTTTTCAGATCCCATCACGATGATATCCCTGTTGCTATCAGAGACAAGCATTTTTGCTAACAAGTTTAAATCGCTGACATCGATTTGTTTAACTAAAATTTTTGCGATCTCATATTCTTTCGCTGCCCCCGGGGACGCCTCACCGTTCAAAAACAACTGTACGTACTCGCTTGCATATTTTGATGATGCCGTTTTATTTTTTTCGGATACCGAAGATGCCATATCAGCCAGAAACTGGCTTTTTGCCCTTGTGAGTTCAGAAAGCGTGAAACCGAAGCGTTTCGCCTGCAAATTTGTACGCCAGAGCGCTTTAAATCCTGTTTCAAACTCACCCGGCCTTAAGCTTACTTCACTGGTATAAGCATCAATATGCCCGGTAACATATTTCCCAATATAGGCGCCGGCATCAATAAATGCCGGATTGGATTGCAGCGCTAGTTCTTCAAAACGGCCACGCATAATTTGATTAAAAAAAAGCCTCGTTAAATTTTTCTTATAGTCGCCATAGGTTTGGATTAAAAGTTCAGGTTGTTTATTGATAATCTCAATAGATGTTCCTGCATATTCCTGATCTGTGATGGATAGAAAATGGTTTTTGCCTGTGAGCACGGCGGGATAAATATTTTCCTGCCTGGGATTTTGAGGGTTTTTTAAGTCGCTAAATTGGGCTTTGACCACACGTTCTATACTGTCTGCATTAAAATCGCCAACGATAATTAATGCCTGCAGGTTTGGGCGATACCAGTCCTTATAAAACCGGCTCAACACTTGCGGATTAAAATTTTTGATCACTTGTTCCGTACCTATCGGCAAACGATAGGCATATTTGGAGTTGTTCAGCACTAATGGCATTTCCTGTATAAGCATGCGAAGGCCGGCGGAATTGCGCAACCGCTTTTCCTCCAGGATTACTCCGCGTTCGCTATTTATTTCATTAGTATCAAGCGTTGCCCCTTGCGCCCAATCGTGCATGATCAGCAAGCCATTGCGAACTAACTCCGGTTTATCGGCGGGGATTGGCAATTGATAAACGGTTTCATCAAAATTCGTACTCGCATTCAAATCAGCCCCGAAGCGCACCCCGATCTTTTGTAAATAATCGATCAATTCATTTTTAGGGAAATGGGTCGTCCCTTTAAAATTCATGTGCTCCATAAAATGAGCCAGGCCCAATTGGTCGGCGTCTTCAAGTACAGATCCCACTTTATTGGCGAGATAAAAAAATATCCTTCCTTTAGGCTGCGTATTGCTGCGGATATAATAAGTAAAGCCATTTGGCAGTACGCCGGTCCTCAGTTGGGTATCCAGCGGCAATTTTTTATCGGCCCGGGTAGCCAGGCTATTTTGCGCCCAGGCACACTTGCCGGCCATTATGGTCGCAAAAAAGATAAAAAACAGGATGTGGAGACGGGTGTTGCCCGTACACTTAAGATTTAGCATAATTGGTTTAATTATTTTTAGAAATTAGCTGGCAGTAGATTTATCTACAATGCCGATTCTATTAAAAGTTTTATTTCGTCGGCATTAAAGCCGTATCCTCTGATGATCCCGGATTTATCAATTACCATAGTGGTTGGAAAACCATTGATACCGTAAACTGATCTGAACGAGCCCTCCCGCAATGATTTACCTTGCTCATCAAACAAAAAAGTGCACTTGAATTTGGCCTTATTATTTTGAATATAGGTGGTGAAGTCACTTTTACTGTCTGCACTGCAAACGGCCAGCATCAGCACTCCTTTGTCTTTATAGAATTGCGAAAGGCTGTCTAAAATGGGCAACTCGGCACGACAAGGCACACACCATGTGGCCCATACATCTAAAATTACCACTTTTCCTTTGTAATCTTTTAAGTGTATCAGCTTGCCGTTTGAGTCAACAAGACTAAAATCAGGCGCTGTGCTTCCCGCAGGCAAATTACTTTCGGCAGCTTTCTCAAAAGCCGGCTTTTCAGCCGGTTGGCAAAATGCTTGATTAATTAGCATTGTCAAAACAAGTATTATTAGAAATTTAAATCTCATGTCATGTTTTTTTATAACAATTACTTCAAATTATTTCAGGAGTTCTGCTAACCTGTTTCCTAATAGGTCCCCAAATAAGTTTTTGTCGACAATTTTGCCGTCAGGGCCAATAAGTATGTTAGCGGGGACACCTAAAATATCATATAACTTTACGACTTCGTTTTTAGCTCTCAGGTCCGATACCTGCTCCCAGGTTATTCCGTCTTGTCGAATTGCTTGTAACCAACTTTTACGGTCAGTATCAAGTGATACAGAAAGAATGGTAAACCCTTTTGTTTTGTATGCATTGTATGCTTTTAACATTCCCGGACTTTGCTCCCGACACGGGTGGCACCAGCTTGCCCAAAAATCAAGCAGCACATATTTGCCACGGTAAGACGACAAGGAAACTTGCTGCCCGGCTGTATCAGGCTGCACAAAATCCTGTGCAATTTCTCCAACAGCTGTTTTGAGTGCTTTCGTTACCCTTTTACTAAAATCAATTCCGGCTTTTGTGTTTTTGATACTGTCAGAGAGCAGGTCAAATAAAGTTTTTGATTGACGCGGGTTATCAAAATTACTGCTGCCCATTAGTGCTAAAACGTCCAGTGCTATGGGTGAAGATGGAAATTTTTTAATGTATGTGATATAGATATTAGCGTACATAACTTGCTGTACGCGGTTCATTTGAGTTTCACTTTTATTCTGCCCGGAGGTGTCGCTCAATTGAGTTGCTAAGATGTATAATTTCACCAAGCTATCTAAGTGATGCCGATAAGGTAGAGACTGCTGGTCCAATTTTGCCCATTCAATAGCTTTAAACAGATTTTTTCCTGCCGTTGATTGCTTTAGTAAATCGGGCAGTTTTTTGTACAGCGGAAGGGCTTTATTAACATCAATTTCATTAATATACATTAAATATGCAGTTTTTATACTGAACGGTAACGCCCCTAAATCAACTGCCGTGTTTATAAACAGCGACCCTGGATGATGTATGCTCTTTTGCAAACAGCCCATAAGTATCATTAATTTGTTTTTTAGAGGCACCCGATGCTCCCGCTTTGCTTATTATCCCTTGCAAAGTATCTTCGGCTGCCTGCGCCGCGGAGCCCTTAACTTTTAGTTTGCTAAAGCGGCCGAAGTGAGTTATATAACTATGGCCATTCTCAAGGTAAATAAACAAAATAGCATTTGCGTCGGGGGGACGATTGGTTTTAGCAGAATAAACAGGAAGAATATTAAATTTGGTGGGGCCATTAAGCTTTCCTTTAATTAAATAACCACCCCTAATTACAGGCACCTTGTATACTGAGGTATCTTCCATGCTTTTCATATAAACGGCAGAAGGAACATTTTTTAAATTCCTGAATGTGCCCTTCAATGAAAAGCTTTGTTGAGCAATAGTGATAGCCGGCAAGGCTATCACTAATAAACAAATCACGGTCCGTTGTAATAAACTTCTCATCAGTACCCTGGATTTTGGGTTAGATTTCCGTTCAATGTAATATCATTATATGGAATAGGGTAAAGCAGATCAGTCGATTTCCAGGTAATCGTTTTATCAACCGGAAGCACATCGTCAGCCCTTGTTTTACCGGCCGTACCGGTAAGGCTTGGCATCCTTTTTAAGTCGAGCCAGCGGTTTCCCCACTCAAAGCAAAGCTCAACTCGTCTTTCCTGTTCCACAGCAGCAACGCATTGCGCCTGGGTAAGTGCGGCCGATAAATTAGGCAAGCCCGCTCTTGTACGGATGATATTTAAATCGTTGATTGCTCCTGACGTATTATTTTGTCTCGCTCTCGCTTCAGCGCGGATAAGGTATTGTTCGCCCAATCTGAGCATCATTGTGTATTCCGTCGTATTGCCGGAATAGGTGTTAGCTTTGTATTTATAAGGTAAATAATTGCCTGAGTTTGCGCTATCATCATAAATCCACGCTGCCTTACGCAGATCTCCGGCTTCAAATGCGTTTAATAAACTATTGGTTATGTTGTAGCCAAATCCAAATCCGAATAAAATTGAATTGTCTGCCGCATTTTTATAATAGGTGGGTGGCTGTACCTGCCAGATCGTTTCGCTGCTATTCACCAAAAAAACGTTATTTGGGTCAGGAGTTAGGGTAGTGCCCGAATTAGCGATCACATTGGTGGATAGCGTTTCGGCTGCCGCCCAACTTTGCTGATAAAGGTTTACGCGCGCAAGCATGGCCGTTGCCGCCCACTTGGTAACCCTCACGTATTGACCCGTAGTGTAGGAAGCCGGCAATGAAGTTTGGGCATC
>CAZZUU010000336.1:0-4819 GCA_964657275.1 uncultured Mucilaginibacter sp.
CAAAATATGCCTCTCCTGTTAACTCAATCCTTCTGTTATTTTTATTAAAACTATTTAGCAAATAAGATATCTTAGTTTCACCATTAAGCGTTACCACTGTTCCATCCGGTAAGGTAAGCGATTTTCTTTCTCCGGCTTTACTGGAGATAACTACTGCATTTTGCGGGAGTTTATGATTACCAGGATGATGATAATAAAGCAATCCGATACTTAAACAGAGAATAACAGAAGCCGCAGCTGCAATTCCCGCCCATAGACGAATAGTCTTTCTTTCAGAATAATTGGCCCCAATATGATTCATCAGGGTAGAACTGATTCTTTTGTCAGCTTCTGCTATTCGCGATTGGTTTGGCCTGTAATCGTTTTTTGTAAGGTCCTTCAGGAAAAATTGTTCTAAAAGGATATTTTCATCAGGTGTGGTTTCTCCTTTAGCATATTTACTGATCAAACTTTTTGCTTCGTGTTTTTTCATATAAAGAATGGATATTCCAATTCCGTTATATGTAGGTTAAACGATGCAATAGTCCCAGATAAAAATAAAAATATATTGATTTATTAATAATGGATTAACATCAGCAGAAATATGAATAATCCCAGTTTAACCTTCAATGTTTTTAGTGCGGTACTCAACTGGTTTTTTACTGTCTTTTCGGAAATATCTAACTGCACAGCAATTTCTTTATTGCTCATGTTCTTGTTCCTGCTTAGTAAAAATACTGCGCGCATTTTGGCAGGCAGGTTAGATACTTCTTTCTCTATGGTTGCCGCCAATTCTTTTTCAAGAATGTAATTATCGGTAAGGTATTCGCCCTGGTCTATAAATAATTGCAATGCCTGAACATAATCGGCGCGCACTTTCTGTTTATCTACAAGATCAAAAAACCTATACCGCACGGCACTATATAAATAAGAGGAGATAGAAGTTGTAAAATTTATGGTTTCGCGTTTGTCCCAAACGTATATAAAAATGTCCTGTACCAAATCCTCAGCTATATCTTCATCACCGGTTATTTTGCACGCATAGATATATAATAACCCTTTAAACCGATTGTAGATCTCGGTAAACGCAACCTGGTCGCCAAATTTGAGCAGGTCAGTTATTTCGGTGTCGGAAAGGGAATCATAAGCCACCATCTGTTTAAATTACGAATATAATGATAAATTAACAGCAATGGTATGAATTTACTATAGAAACAACGCTGTAGGTTTGAGTTATTAGTAGGTTATTTGCTTCTTTTGTAGTACCCAACAAACTATAAAAATCTAAAAACCTCCGCTACATGCGGGCCATAGGTAATTAATCCGCTTTTAACAGGATCAGGTATTTTTTTGCCATTAAAACCTTCTCCACAATACCCCTCCCTTGTTACGTGTGAAATACCCTTAAAAAAGGGGGGGGAATACCCTTTTTCCGGGAATAGGTTCTGTGCAATTTTGATATACAAAAATCTTATCAAATCAAGGAACGCAAAAATGCACATTAACATTAAACCAAAAAGATCATGGAAAAATTTAGAAATTTTGTAGAAGGCAAAATGCCGCGGGGCGCAACACCATCACCAAGAAATACACTTGCAGCAGCCATCCCCCATCAAATGGTGGGCGCTTCGCCTGCGAGTTATTTATACCAACCAAACACGCTGTCCTTTTGGGGCAACGACGTTAATGGTGATTGTGTTACGGCTGAAGAAGCTTTTGCCAAAGCATGCCATAATCCCGAAATTTTTATTCCGGAACAGGAGGTAATTGATTGGGCGCAATCAAATGGATGGTTAAACGGAGCTAACTTATCAGAAGTGTTGGCAAAAATGACCACAAACGGGTTTCAGTTGAATGGCTTAACCTATGACGATGGACGCTATAACTCAGTAGACTGGACAAATGCCGCTATACTGCAAAACGCCATATCAATAGGCCCTGTTAAAATAGGAATCGGAGCTAACCAGCTCGATATTGCCTGGCACAATGGATTTTGGAACGCGGGACAAAAAAACGGATGGTTTGCAACCGGTTTTGCTTCGGAATCGGACGAAGATCATTGCGTGAGCTTGTGCGGATACGGAACGCTTTCGTGGCTGGCACAGCAATTTGGTGTTCAGGTGCCTAATGGCGTAAATGGACAAAGTGCGGGTTATGCTTTATTTACATGGAATTCAATTGGTATTATTGATCACAATTCTATGTTAGCAATTACGCACGAAGCATGGGTACGAAACCCGACAACGGTATTAGGCGGGCCATATCGGCAACGGATACTTGATGTAGCGTCTGCTTTTGCAAATGAGAGCGACGGCACCTGGTTGTTAACTCAAAATTTAGATTTGGCTTTTGTTAAAACTGGCAACACCCCCAATGGCCATGTTGAGGTTCACATAGCGTCAAGGGCTTCCAATTATCAGCAACGGATACTTGACGTAGCAACCGTTTTTGCAAATGAGAACGATGGTACTTGGTTGTTAACACCAAATTTAGACCTGGCTTTTATTAAAACAAATAACACCCCCAATGGCCATGTTGAGGTTCACATAGCGTCGAGGGCTTCCAATTATCAGCAACGGATACTTGATGCGGCAACGGTTTTCGCAAACGAGAACGATGGTAGCTGGTTGTTAACTCCGAGTTTAGACCTTGCTTTTATTAAAACAAGTAACACACCAACTGGCTTTGTTGAGGTGCACATAGCATCAAGGGCTTCCAATTACCAGCAACGGATACTTGATGTAGTAACCGTTTTCGCAAATGAAAATGATGGTGACTGGTCGTTGACACCAGGCTTAGATCTTGCTTTTATTAAAACCAGCAATACCCCAAATGGCCATATTGAGGTACATATAGCTTCAAAGTAGCACTTAAAATATGAAAATTGCATCGTAAAAGGATGGTGATTAATCGTCGGCCGGATTTGAAACTTACTTTTTATTTTATTTGAGTCGTTGGGTAAATTGGATATATAAGTTTCCAGTATATCGGATTATCAGCTAATAAAGCCTTTACGTTAATTCGTGAGGGTTTTTATGTTTTACGACATCAAATAGCTGCCGGCAGAAATTGTCTCTTGGGCGAATATTAATTATTTGACTACTTTAGCACTATCCAACCAATTTCGTAAGACTTTAATAATTCCATGATATGACAACCAGGATTAAACGCCTTTTAAGTGTATTTATATTTTCCACAGCGGTAATTTTTTCTTTGCCGGGACACACCCGGGCGCAGTCTTCGCTGCAATCATTTAAACTACAACAGGTTGAATTACTGCCCGGCGTGTTTAAGGATGCACAACAAACTGATAAAAAATATATGCTGGCTTTAGATCCCGACCGCTTACTGGCACCTTATTTTACCGAAGCCGGATTGGTGCCTAAAAAGAAAAGCTATGGCAATTGGGAAAATACCGGGCTTGACGGGCATATCGGGGGCCATTATTTATCGGCATTGTCGTTGATGTATGCTTCTACTAACGATGCAGAATTGAACCGTAGACTGGATTATATGCTGGGTGAACTGAAGCGCTGCCAGGATAAAATAGGAACCGGTTACCTTGGCGGGACGCCGGGAGGAACGGCAATGTGGAAAGATATTACACAGGGTAAAATTGTGGCTGAAACATTTTCGCTGAATAAAAAATGGGTGCCGCTTTACAACATGCACAAGTTGATGGCCGGCCTTCGCGATGCTTATGTGATCTGTGGAAAAGAGCAGGCAAAAGAAATATTACTGCGATTGGTAGACTACATAGACGGCGTCTCCCGCAAACTGACCGACGACCAGATACAAACGATGCTTATTTCGGAACAAGGCGGACTAAATGAAGTCTTCGCAGATGTATCGGTAATAACCGGAAAGGATAAGTACCTGGTATTGGCCCGAAAATTCTCACACAAGGCGATCTTAAACCCACTGATACAAGGACGTGATGAACTCGACGGTTTGCATGCCAACATGCAAATCCCTAAGGCTGTTGGCTTTCAAAGGATATCCGAGGTTGGCGGCGATGCCGATTACGGCAAGGCTGCGGAGTTTTTTTGGGAGACGGTGGTAAATAACCGTTCGGTTGTAATAGGCGGCAACAGCGTAAACGAACATTTTAACCCGATGCACAACTTCAGCACCATGCTTACAGAAATTGCCGGTCCCGAAACCTGCAACTCCTACAATATGCTTAAGCTAACCCGCCACCTTTTTGAAAAAGCGGCGGAGGTAAAATACATGGATTTTTACGAACGGGTGTTGTACAATCATATCCTTTCGAGCCAGCACCCTACACATGGGGGTTTTGTTTATTACACTTCAATGCGCCCACGGCACTACCGCGTTTATTCGCAGCCACAGGAGGATATGTGGTGCTGTGTTGGGTCGGGAATGGAGAATCACGGTAAATATGGTGAGCTCATCTACAGCCATCAGCAAAAAGACGTTTTTGTAAACTTGTTTATTGCATCGCGGCTTAACTGGGCTGCACAGGGCCTTGTGCTTTCCCAGCAAACTAATTTTCCTGATGAGGAAACAACAAAACTTTTGGTTGAGTCGGCAAAGCCCGGCAGTTTTGGCATTAATATCCGTTATCCTAACTGGGTAAAGGCTGGCAAATTGGAGATAAAAATCAATGGTTCAAATGTAGCCGTTGATGCGCAGCCGGGCACCTATGTTAAGCTAAACAGAGTATGGAAAAAAGGTGATGAAATTGAAGTTCGCCTGCCTATGGAAATTACCACGGAAGCACTGCCCGATACCTCAAACTATGTAGCATTTTTGCATGGCCCTATCGTTTTGGCGGCAAAAACCGACACTACAGATCTGGATAATTTACTTGGAGATG
>CAZZUU010000337.1:0-4803 GCA_964657275.1 uncultured Mucilaginibacter sp.
ACGGTGAATAGTGAATAAAGGGATATTTTACATTTCCCCACATTAATTACATCAACAAAAAATGCCTTCCCAGGTTTATTAACATTGCAAATTTAATGAATTTTGCGAATAGTGATGGGGAGTAATGAGTTGATGAATTGTAAATGGCGAATAGTGGATAAAACCGGCTAAATGGCTAACATACGAGAAACCAAAGGCAACTAACTCACCATTCACTGCTCACCACATTGCCTCTCTTATTTAAATTATTAATACATTAGCCTTGAACCATCAACTACGAACTATCTCAAATGTACCTGGTAAAAACACCCTGGCTGCTTAAAAAACTTTACCCCAATTTATTATGGGATGCGGATCGTAGCTCAAAGTGTATTTACCTCACTTTTGACGATGGCCCTATCCCTGTTGTAACGCCTTCCGTTTTAAATCTTTTAAAGCAATACAATGCGAAGGCGACATTTTTCTGTATTGGCGATAATGTAAACAAACACCCCGATATATTTGAACAGGTAAAATCCGACGGCCATGCAATCGGCAACCATACTTATAATCACTTAAAAGGTACTGAAACCGATGATGAGGTCTATTTAGAAAACTTTCTAAGGGCTGACGAGCTATTGGACAGCATGCTCTTCAGGCCGCCATATGGCCGGATGAAAACATCACAGGTAAAACTGCTTCAAAATGCTAAACCTGGTTTGCAGGCGGTGATGTGGAACGTCTTATCCGCCGATTTTGACGCCAGTGTAACCCCCGAAAAATGCCTCGATAATGTGATAAAAAACACTAAAAGCGGGGACATCGTTTTATTTCACGATAGCTTAAAAGCAAGGGAACGTATGCAATACGCGCTACCAAGGGCATTGGAGATTTGGAGCAGGGCGGGGTATGAATTTACCCCTCTAGCCTTTTAAACAGCGATTAAATAATATTTACGCTATTATTTCGGAGGTTAATTATTATTTTCGCTCATTATATTATATAAATAAAATGAACCTAAACTTATTCAAATTATCAGCGGCAGCGTTACTGCTTGTAATTATAAATGGTTGTAAAAAAAATGATCAGCCAGTCAATTTACAAGGCGTTTATCAGATATCTAACACATTCAACTTGTCGGCTCCGGTGATGTACACCAGTAAGGGCAAGGTTACCGATCAAAGTATTATTGCAGCCTATATTAACAAACACACTTTTTTAACTGTTAATGGTTATTCTTATTTTGTATTAAATGCGAATACCACACCATCTGATATGGGAAGCGGTATATTTATCAATTTTCAGGATGAAAATAATGCTACCCTTACGTCACCAGGTAACGATACTACGTATGTCGACAAGTTTACTGTGACCGACAAAACCGGCAGCGCGTTTGTGCTGGAAGCAGTTGCCACAGGTGTGGCAACAAGTTATGACAATCAACAAAAAGTTGAAACGTTACTTGCCAATTCAAATAGCATCAATATGGTGAGTAATTGTAGATCTTTTCTGTTTGATTCTTCTTACGAAGATGTGTGTACTTTCAGGCAAGCTTATCCTTTTGCAATAAAAAATGGACATATCTATATGCAATTATATAATTGTTCGATAACGTCTTATATTAACTCCACCACCCATGGTTATGTGGCCCGGGGCGACATGCCGGGTATTTTTAATGAGGGCGTCGCCACACAATTGGATGCCACGGATACATTAGTATACCAGGCAAAAACCATTTTATTCAATAAGCAATAAACGCTCCTCGCCCTAATCTCTAACCTCCAATCTCTACAACCTAATTTAGAACCCCTCCAAATTACATTTACGCAAATCGCTGGCATCATTTACCTGTAATTTTTGTAAATTCGCCGCTACCGCCTTAAACGGTATGTTTAGTCTTTTCTTTTACCCGTAAAATCAAATACAATGGCCTTTGATTTAGATATGATCAAAAAGGTTTACGATCGCTACAGCGCCCGAGTGGCTGCTGCCCGTACCGCGACCGGCAAACACCTTACATTAACTGAAAAAATATTATATGCCCACCTTACCGCAGGCGACGCCCACCAGGCATTTGGCCGCGGAGTTGATTACGTTGACTTTGCACCCGACCGCGTTGCCATGCAGGATGCCACCGCGCAAATGGCCCTGCTACAGTTTATGCAGGCAGGCAGGCCACAGGTAGCCGTACCGTCAACCGTGCATTGTGATCACCTTATACAGGCTAAAACCGGTGCCGATGCCGACTTGAGCACGGCAAAGGATGTAAATAAAGAAGTGTATGATTTCCTGGCTTCCGTGTCGGACAAATATGGCCTGGGGTTCTGGAAACCCGGTGCAGGTATAATACACCAGGTAGTGCTTGAAAATTATGCTTTCCCCGGCGGAATGATGATCGGTACCGATTCGCATACCCCTAACGCGGGTGGTTTGGGCATGATCGCTATTGGTGTTGGCGGTGCCGATGCCTGCGACGTAATGGCCGGCTTACCCTGGGAGCTGAAATTCCCCAAACTGATCGGCGTTAAGCTAACCGGTAAATTATCCGGCTGGACATCCGCTAAAGACGTTATCCTTAAAGTTGCCGGCATCCTTACCGTTAAAGGCGGAACCGGCGCTATTGTTGAGTATTTTGGCGAGGGAGCACGTTCTTTATCTGCTACAGGCAAAGGAACTATCTGTAATATGGGTGCCGAAATAGGTGCTACTACCTCCATCTTCGGTTACGACGAAAAAATTGCCGATTACCTTAACGGGACCAAACGAGCCGAAATTGCACAACTTGCCGATGCGGTAAAAGAACACTTAACCGGCGATGACGAAGTTTATGCCAACCCCGAACAATATTTTGACGAGGTAATTGAGATAAACCTCTCCGAACTGGAACCACACGTAAACGGCCCGTTCACACCCGACCTGGCCTGGCCTATCTCAAAATTTGCCGCTGCAGTTAGGGAAAATCACTGGCCATTCCAATTGGACGTGGGGCTGATCGGTTCATGCACCAATTCGTCTTACGAAGATATTACCCGTTCGGCTTCTATCGCCAAACAGGCTACTGATAAACACCTGAAAACAAAGGCTGAGTTTACGATAACCCCCGGCTCTGAGATGGTACGTTATACTGTTGAGCGCGATGGTTACTTAGGCACGTTCGAAGATATGGGCGGCGTGGTGCTGGCTAATGCCTGCGGCCCTTGTATCGGCCAATGGGCACGTCATACCGATGACCCTACACGCAAAAACTCAATCATTACCTCGTTTAACCGAAACTTTGCTAAACGCCAGGACGGCAACCCTAATACGCATGCGTTTGTTGCATCACCGGAAATTGTTACGGCGTTTGCTATCGCTGGCGACCTTACCTTTAACCCGCTTGTTGATACGTTGACCAATGAGCTGGGCGAACAGGTTAAGTTTGATGAGCCCATGGGTATAGAAATGCCGCTTAAAGGTTATGCGGTTGAAGATGCCGGCTACCAGGCCCCTGCCGAAGATGGCAGCAGCGTTGAGGTTAAGGTCGATCCCAAGTCGTCTCGATTACAGTTATTGGAGCCGTTTACCGCCTGGGAAGGTACTGACATCATTGGTTTAAAGCTGCTGATAAAAGCCAAAGGCAAATGTACTACCGACCATATTTCTATGGCAGGGCCGTGGTTAAAATTCCGTGGGCATTTGGATAATATTTCAAACAATATGCTCATTGGCGCTATCAACTATTTTAACAATACTGCCGATAGCGTAAAGGATCAGCTTACAGGCGAATACGGCCCGGTGCCGTTTACCCAGCGCGATTACAAAGCGCATGGCGTAGGCTCTATCGTGGTGGGCGATGAAAACTATGGCGAAGGCTCCTCACGCGAGCACGCTGCCATGGAACCGCGCCACTTGGGTGTGCGTGCCATACTGGTAAAATCATTTGCCCGTATACACGAAACCAACCTTAAAAAACAAGGCATGCTGGGCATAACCTTTGCCAACAGCAACGACTACGATAAAATACTGGAAGACGATACCATTGATATTACCGGCCTGCTTGAATTTGCCCCCGGCAAACAGTTGACCGTAGTATTGCACCATACAAATGGCACGGTTGAATCTTTCCCGGTTAACCATACTTACAATGCACAGCAGATAGAATGGTTTAAAGCCGGCGGAGCATTGAACATCATACGCAGGCAAATGGCGTAGGTAGATTTCGGAATTCGAATGTTCGATTTCGGAATTTTTGAATTAGGTACAAAGAAAGTAAAAAGTCCAAAGTGGAGAGCCGGGAAGCTTTTCGCTTTGGACTTTTTACTTTGGGCTTAAATTATTATGGACGTGTGTGACCCCTTTATTTTTCGCCTGTTCAAGTGTCTGCCCTTATGTAATATTTTAAGCGTGGCCGTATATTTGAACTGGCAAGAATAGTACATTTAATTATTAGAAAAAAAAGTTATCTTACAGGGCGTTTTTTTAAACCTTTAGCATTATGAAAATTCCGCTGTTTTTCCTTATTATTTGCATTGTTTGCAGTTGCAAAAAGTCAGCTACAGCACCAAAACCAGCTCCTAACTTATCTATCAACGGTACTTTTTCCGGTTATAAAAGTATCGATACAACCTTTCACTTTCAGTCTGGCAAGATAATAGGTTATGATGTATCGATAGAAGGTTTATCAAGTGACACTGTTATTACAAATGCAGGTACCACTTCTTCAATTACGACTATAATTTCAGGTCAGAATTTTGCTCAAACCAACTTATTAGATACATTATATTTTAAAACAGCGAATAGCGGTTCGGAAGGCAGCGCCTATCATACAAGCCCGTATCCCTTCAC
>CAZZUU010000338.1:0-4788 GCA_964657275.1 uncultured Mucilaginibacter sp.
CCAGCGGTGCGGTGCTGAGTAGCTGAACGATCTCGTTAGTAATGTCGTCGAATATCTCGGATGCGTTTTTCCGGCGTTTTTCTTCAAGGCATATATCACACACGCCGCATTTCTGAGCGTTAGGCTCGTCAAAATAACTCAACAGCATCTGGCTGCGGCATTTTTTATGGGTAGCGTAGGTAAAAACAGCTTCCATCTTTTTGCGATAGGTTGCTTTTCGATCGTTAATTGCTTTTTTATTGATGTAGAGGGCATTTGCCTGTTGCCGTGGTTTTAGCCAGGTAACCTGCGGATTATCGGTTTGGGGCAGGTACGTCAAAATTTTGAACTCCTCCAGTTGTTTTAGCCCCTCTATAACCTGTTGAACATTCATGTTGGCGCGCCGTGCCAGGTCAAACTCCCTTAAACGTACATAGTTTTCAAATGCCCCGCCGTAAGACCGTAGCAGGGTTTTAATAAACGGGTCCCAACCCGGGTTTTGAATCTGGAAATTATATAGCTGCTCATTCAGCACCTCGATCCTGAAGCGCGAGGGCAAAAAAACGCTTTCATTAAATGACAGGTATTCATCCTGTTCTAAAAACTTCAGGGCGTTGATCGTTTTTATGATGTCCAATTTAAAGCGACTGCAAAAATCGCCGAGGTCGAGGTCAAAACTAATCCCCTCTCCGGCCTCGTACGCCAGCTGATAATAGTTAGCCAGGTAATGATATACCTGTTTTATTTCGGCTACAGATGGAAAGCTAAGCTCAAATTTCTTTTCCTGCTTCAGCCTGTCGGATTGATTATACAGCAAAACGGCATAAGCCTTATGCTCATCACGCCCGGCGCGGCCAGCCTCCTGGTAGTAGGCCTCCAAACTGTCGGGCATTTCTTTATGGATCACAAATCGCACGTCCGGCTTATCAATACCCATCCCGAAAGCATTGGTGGCCACGATAATGCGGTTGCGGTTATTTTTCCAGTTTTCCTGCTTTTGCGAACGTAACCCGGCTTCAAGGCCGGCATGATAATAATCGGCTTTTACGCCATTGTCATTATAAAACTTAGCTATTTCTTCTGTATCCTTTCTGCTGCGCACGTAAACAATTCCGCTGCCTTTTACGCCTTTGGCAATGTCCAGCAGCTTTCGCAATTTGTTTTCCTCATTTTGTACCACATAGCTGATATTGCGGCGTTCAAAGCTTTTCTGGAAGACCGCAGCGTTTCTGAACAATAACTTTTGCTGAATATCTTCCCGCACGTCTGCCGTTGCCGTCGCGGTAAGCGCCAAAACCGGAACTTGCGGATGCAACTGGCGCAGGTCGGCTATATGCAGGTATGGCGGCCTGAAATCGTAACCCCATTGCGAGATGCAGTGGGCCTCGTCGACAGCGATGAGGTTTACGTTCATGTATTTGATACGCTCGCGCACCAGTTCGGACAATAAACGCTCTGGCGACAGGTACAAAAACTTCACCTGGCCATAAATGCAATTGTCAAGCGCGATATCTATTTCATGCTTGCTCATTCCCGATACGATCGAAACCGCATCAATACCTTTTTCTTTGAGGTTTTCAACCTGGTCTTTCATCAACGCGATCAGCGGCGAAACCACAATACAGATACCTTCCCGCGCAAGTGCCGGCACCTGGAAACATACCGATTTACCACCACCCGTCGGCAACAGTGCCAGCGTATCCCTGCCAGACAAAACAGCCTCAATGATCTCCGCCTGCATCGGGCGGAAGGCGTCGTGGTTCCAGTACTGTTTTAGAATTTGGTGGATGGTCATTTCTTTATTTCGGATGTCGGATATTCTATTTCGGATTTAATGCTGTTGTCTAGAACGTATCAAACAGAAAAATGCTTTTCTAATTTATTCATCGATTGTAAAGATAATTCCGAAATCGAACATCCGAAACGGCACAGCCCTCTTGAGCACCTAAAAAAACAAATAACAGCGAAAAATCCGATATAGTTTATTATTTATAAATTCGCAGTGTTAACACCTGTATAATGAAACTGACCCATTTTACCTTGCTGTTCTTATTTCTGACGGGCAATTTATACGCCCAAAAGTGGAACGTTGAAAATCCGCCCAGCCCTTCAAAAAAGATATCCTTTACTACCGACGAAGGCACATGGATGAACCTTGACGTAAGTGCTGATGGCAAAACAATCGCATTTGATTTGTTAGGCGATATTTACAGCATACCGGTAACAGGCGGTAAGGCCACTTTGCTGGCAGGGGGCAAAGCCTGGGAAATACAACCTCGCTTTAGCCCTGATGGTAAACTGATATCCTATACCAGCGACAAGGATGGCGGCGATAATATATGGGTGATGAACAGCGACGGCAGCAATAAGCACCCGGTTACCAAGGAAAACTTCAGGCTGTTAAATAATGCCTCGTGGACGCCTGACGGGCAATTCCTGGTTGCGCGTAAGCATTTTACGGGTACACGCTCATTGGGCGCCGGCGAAATGTGGCTTTACCACAAAACCGGCGGCGACGGCATACAACTTACCAAACGCAAAAACGACCAGCAGGATGCCGGCGAGCCAACGGTTTCGCCGGACGGAAAATTTGTTTACTGGAGCGAGGATGTTACCCCCGGTCCGCTTTTTCAATATAACAAGGACCCTTACCAGGGCATATACGCCATAAACAGGTTAAACCGCGAAACCGGCGAAATTGAGACGGTGACCGGCGGCGAGGGCGGCGCCTGCCGTCCGCAATTATCGCCGGATGGCAAATTACTGGCTTTTGTAAAACGGGTGAGGTTAAAGTCGGTATTGTATATCCGGAATTTAAGCTCGGGCGAGGAATGGCCGGTGTATGATGAGCTGTCGCACGACCAGCAGGAAACATGGGCCATCTTTGGTGTGTACCCCAATTTTGGCTGGCTGCCCAACAGCAATAACCTCATTTTTTATGCAAAGGGTAAAATCTGGAACCTCGACATCACCACGCTGAACGCTGTAAATATCCCATTTGAAGTTACGTCGCAGCAAACGGTTACCGATGCGCTGCACTTCCCTCAAAAGGTTTTCCAGGATGAATTTACAGCTAAAATGATACGCCAGGTAACTACATCGCCTGATGGCAAAACCATAGCCTTTAACGCAGCGGGCTATATCTACACCAAAACCCTGCCCGACGGCGTTCCCAAACGGATCACCGCTACCAACGATTTTGAATATGAACCCGCTTTTAGCGGCGACGGCAAATCATTGGTTTATATCGACTGGACGGATGAGTTAAAGGCATCAGTAAATAAGATTGATTTGGCTACCAGCCTGGTTACCCGGCTCACTACGGAGAAAGGCTTTTATTACTCGCCCAAGTTCTCCAACAAGGGCGATAAAATTGTTTATGTAAAAGGCGAGGGAAACGAAACGTCGGGATTTGCGTTTGGCACCAATCCGGGGATTTATACCATCCCGGCAAACGGCGGAAACCCTAAGATGATCTTAAACAACGGCATCTATCCCCAGTTTTCGACTGATGATTCCAAAGTATATTTTCAAAGCACCGCGGGCGATAAAAAGGCTTTTAAAACCATCGACACCACCGGCGCAAACCAGCAAACGTTATACACATCCACCTACGCAACACAGTTTAACCCCAGCCCCGATGGTAAGTGGATGGCCTTTACAGAATTATTCAACTGCTATATAACGCCGATGGTGAGTACCGGCAGCCCGCAGGATCTCTCGGCTGCCAACAAGGCTATCCCGCTTACCAAGCTAACCCGCGATGCAGGCACTTACCTGCACTGGAGTAAGGACAGCCAGAAGTTAATGTGGAGCCTGGGGCCGAAGTATTTTGTGCGTGATATCCTCAACGCCTTCCCGTTTGTTGACGGCGGGACGGATAAAACGCCTGCTATAGATACGGTTGGGACCGACATCGGCCTTAAACTGAAGACCGATGTGCCCGATGGTAAGATCGCCTTTAAAAATGCCCGGATCATTACCATGAAAGGCGATGAGGTAATTGATAACGCCACCATCATAATCGACCATAATAAAATAGCGGCTATCGGGAAAACCAGCGAGGTGCAGATACCTGCCGACGCCATGGTTTACGACATTACCGGCAAAACTATGATGCCGGGCATTGTGGATGTACATGCGCATTTGCACCCCAGCCCGGATGGCATATCGCCGCAGCAGGACTGGAGCTATTATGTGAACCTGGCCTACGGCGTTACCACCGCCCATGACCCATCCACCAATACGGAGATGGTTTTCAGTCAGTCGGAAATGTTAAAGGCGGGGAATATGGTTGGGCCGAGGGTGTACTCTACCGGTACCATATTATACGGCGCCGATGGTGATTTTAAGGCGGTGATCAATAGCCTCGACGATGCGCGATTAAACATACGGAGGTTAAAGGCCGTGGGCGCGTTTTCGGTAAAAAGTTATAACCAGCCCCGCCGCGAACAGCGCCAGCAGGTTATTGAGGCCGCCCGCGAATTGCAAATGGAGGTGGTGCCCGAAGGCGGATCGACCTTCTTCACCAACATGAATATGATACTCGACGGGCATACCGGCATTGAACATAACATACCTGTTTGGCCGGTTTATAAAGATGTGAAGACCTTATGGAACAGCAGCAAGACCGGCTACACACCAACCCTTATCGTTTGCTACGGCACGCAGTGGGGCGAAAACTATTGGTACGACCGTACCGAGGTATGGAAAAACTACCGGCTGCTGAGCTACACGCCGCAGGCTATTATTGATGCCCGCTCACGGCGCAGAACCACATCCGAGTATGGCGATTACGGGCACCTGCAG
>CAZZUU010000339.1:0-4756 GCA_964657275.1 uncultured Mucilaginibacter sp.
CTGTGGCACTTGCTGTCGCCGGCTGCCGGCGCCTTCCCGTTAGGAAGCAGGATACTCTATGTTGCCCGGACTTTCCTCTCCCGGCTTAACACCGGCAGCGATAGAACGTTTTGCAGCGTAAAGGTAGCAGAAAATCGTGATAAGATTCAAAATTGGGATTGCCGGTGTTTTTAAGGCTATCTAACTTTGTTAATTATCGCAATCTTTAAAACATTTTGTTTGGCTGCCAGTTATTGATAAAATTAAGTGAATCATGGAGATAGCTGTTGATCGCCGCCTTCGTCATTGGTGGATATTTTTATTACGGGGCCTGGTATTTGTAATAACGGGTATTTATATGATCTGTTCGCCCGGCAGCAGTTATGCTGCATTAGGATTCTTTTTCGGGTTGGTGATATTTTTGGCCGGGGTTGCCGAACTGATGCACGCCATACGTGATCGTGATACCACTAACAGAGGCTGGCATCTTATTTTAGGTATTATCGACATCCTGTTAGGCTTAATATTAATGGCACACGTTGGCGTTGGGATATTTATACTCCGGGTAATGGTGGGCGTTTGGTTTGTATTTCGAGGGGTGTCGTTATTTAGCTTTTCAAAGCTAACTGGCAGGTCGTGGATTTTGGTAGTTGGTGGTGTTTTAACTATATTATTTGGCCTGTTTGTGATATTTAACCCTGTATTTGGCGCCATGACCATTATTTTATGGACCGCCATTGCATTTATTGTTACCGGAATTTTTAATATTGCGCTAAGTTTTATGCTTAGAAAAATTTACCCTTAAGCCGGGCATGCGGCTACGTTGTAACAACTACTTACGTGCCGCGTCTATATTGAAAATCCGTTAACCGATGCTCCTTTTTAAAGAATTTGAAAAATTTTACGGGAATTATCCTGCCTTGAAAATTGAAGACCTCAATATTAATCCGGGTATTTACTGGATAAAGGGCGTAAACGGATCAGGCAAGAGTACTTTACTCAAATCCATAGCGGGGATATTGGCCTTTAACGGCGATATAATTTTAGATGGCAGCATCAGCATAAAAAAACAGCCCGTAGCTTATCGCAAACTTGTGAATTTTGCCGAAGCCGAACCGCTTTTCCCTGAGTTTTTAACAGGCAATGAAATGATCAGTCTGTTTACTTCTGCTAAAAGCGCCCCCGTTGGCCAGGAGCAATATTTTATTGAAAGCATGAAGATGCAAAGCTATGTTGATAGGCCGGTAGGAACATATTCCAGCGGGATGCTAAAAAAACTATCGCTGGTGCTTGCTTTTTTAGGCAACCCAAGGTTAATATTACTGGATGAGCCATTGATTACCATTGATGTAGAGTCCCTTAAAATATTATATAGCTGGATGGCCGAGCAAAGCCGGGTAAAAGGCGTTAGTTTTATGCTTTCGTCGCACCAGGCATTAGATGCCGCTGAACTTCCGGAAGCAAAAGAATTATTGGTAGAGGCTCAAACATTGCAAGTAAGTAACAATGAAGCAGCCGCTTACTAATATCTTAATAAAAATATTTGCGAACGGTTTTTACCGGGCGCATGCGGGCCTGTTCCTTTTCCTGGGATTGGTGATGGTTGGTGCCATACCGCCTGAGCAATTGTGGATGTACGAAAAAACGCTGATGCTTACGTTTGTCAGCTCGCCGGTTATGATGGCGGTTGTTTTTGCGGCCTGGCTCATTTATACCATAAAGTCCGTTCATTATGTATCCGGGCAAATATTTGGCATTAATCAACAGTTTTTATTTTACAGCAGTAATTCGCTCAGCAGGCGTGAGCAGTTAAAAAGCTGGTTTTGGATGCAATGCGCTATTCTTCTTCCTATAAGCGTTTACGGAGTAATTGCGGTTGTTGTAGCCATAGTTGACCATTATTACCTCGCGTCGGTAATTATATTGATCTACCTGCTATTAATCACGGCCGGATGCGCCGCCATATACCGCATGCTGGTTAACCGCTTGGTAGATGGCAGCGATCAATCTGTATTTCTAAAATTTAGCGGCAAATGGCGTAAACCATATTTCAGCCTGTTTATTTATCACCTGTTTGACAAAATGAAGGTGAGGTTCATTATCACTAAAGCATTATCGTGGTTAATTATAACCGGTGTTTTTTATTTGTTTGCGGATGTAAAGCACGATGTACGCGTAGCCGGTATTGCCGTTTTGGCTATCATCACCGCCCATTCGGCTATCATTTACCAGCAGCATGTTTTTGAAAACCAGTATTTAATTTTTTCGCGCAATTTTCCGATCAGTTACGCGCAGCGGTTTTTAAACTATGCCAGGGTTTACTTTATATTGTTAATCCCCGAAGCAATATGGCTGTTCGCGCGTTTTAACCCTTTAATAGCTGGCGAGTTATTGTTATTCGGGTTGAGCACCGCCATGTTATTTCACTGCCTGTTATACAAAATTGGCATCGATATGGATAAATATCTGCAATGGATACTGGGCCTGTTTGTCGCTATCTTTTGGTTTATTCTTTTTAAGCTTTTATTGCTAACTGTATTTTTGAATTTGCTTGTTGCATTTATGTTGTTCAGCAGGAACTACTATGAAGAGAAGATAGTGGTTGGTGGGGAATAGTCATTAGGTCATTGGTGCGTGTTCAGTAGTATCTGACTTATTTATTATGTGAAATCTGAAATCTGCACATCCGCACATCCGCACATCAAATAGTATAATGGTCAATAACATCCTCCGGTACTTTCGCGCCTCTTCCCGTAGCTATATCAATCATCACATAATCAAACCAGCCGTCGCAGCAGATTTTGTTGGTGGCTTTATTGGTGATGGTAAACTTTACGCGGCAGCCTTTATCATCTATGGTTTCAATACCGGTTTTTACGATGAAATAATCGCTCATGGTTAATGCCCGTTTATAATCAACATAGGCCGTACGAACTACCCAGCCAAAACCGCGTTCTATAAATTTCTCCATCGCCATACCGTAACAGCGCTCCATTTGGTCGTACCGGGCAGCCAGCACATAATCAAAGTACTTGCTGTTATGCACATGGTGAAACATATCAATATCATCAGGCCGTACACGAAATTCGGTTTCGAAGGTGGAGTAGGTAGGAGTATTCATGTGAACAAATATAGTAAGTAGTTTATTGAGTTGACTAAGTTGGATTAGGATGATTGAGTTAAAGGCAAGTACCCATTTCGCGTCAGTCATGGTATTAAAGCAATTCGCGCAAGCTGTTATTCTTTAATAAAGATGTTCTTGCTGCTTAATTTTTGATATTGCTAGTTAAAATTAATCATTTGCTCAAAAACGTGCTGCCTTCGTAAAACAGATAGTTTGCAACCCCCCGTTTATTTGGGGCTGTAAACTATGAGCCATAAATCATGCACCAATACAATGTATCCAAAAAATTACGGACTCATTTATTATAATTTTTTAAAAACATTAAAACTATTCGCTTACTTTAGATAACTTAATTATCACTGCATGTTTATCAACCGAAAAATTATTGTAACACTGGGCATATCCTCTATAATTACTATAGTAGCGCTAACTTCTATGGCGCCTGCGGACCCAAGCTTTAAAAACTTAAAGGTCTTGCCTAAGAGCCTTACTTTCAAACAATTGGATGGTATTATGGACGAATGGTCGCACTCGCTGGGTGTTCATTGCGGGTTTTGCCACGCACGCGATGAGGCGGCAAAAAAGATGGATTTTGCGAGCGACGCCAAGCCCGAAAAGCAAATGGCTCGCGATATGTTTAAGATGATGAATAAAATAAACCAGAAATATTTTGAGGCCAAAAAAGATTCGCTGGGCATGGTAATGGAATCAGGCATTAATTGCAATACCTGCCATCATGGTGTTTCTCATCCCGAAGTTAAAATACCTGAAATGGAACACCGCGGCCCGGGTGGCCCTCCCGGTATGCCTGGTCCCGGTCAAATAATAGCGCCGCCAACCGGTTCTGATACTTCCAAAATGAAAAAACAATAATAGAATAAAATCAAAGCGCCCCTTAATTTTATAATTGAGGGGCGCTTTTTTTGTACTTTTATCATCATGAGTTCTGCAACTATTCGTAACGCACATGAAGATGACCTGGCACCAATTCTTGGTATTTATAACGATGTTATTTTAACTACAACGGCGGTTTACAGCGAACAACCGCACACGTTAAAAATGCGGCAAGATTGGTATCACGACAGGATCAAAAATAACTTCCCGGTATTTGTAGCGGATATTGAAGGTGTAGTAGCAGGATTTAGCAGCTTCGGGCATTTCAGGATATGGCCCTGTTATCGCTACACAGTAGAAATATCTGTTTATGTAGCCAAAGGATTTCGCGGCAAAGGCATCAGCAAATTGTTGTTGCAATCGTTGATTGACCGTGCTAGGGAAATGAATATACATGCAGTTTTAGCCGGGATAAGCGCGGATAATGAGGTAAGTTTAAACCTTCACCGTTCTTTTGGCTTTGTTGAAGTAGCTGATATAAAGGAAGTGGGGTATAAGTTTGGGCGTTGGCTCGACTTGAAATTTCTGGAATTGCTATTGGTCAATAATCCAGGCCTTACTTAATGGTCTTTTTGATGTACTTTTTGTAAAGATATTCTGCATAGCCCACGCTAACGTAATCCGGAAATTTCCACGTTGGGAAGTAGGTCCTTTTTATGTACTTCAGAAAACTAAAAAATAGTACTCCTATAAATAATATGGCTGCCAGGGACAGTAAAACTTTTACAAATAAAATTATGATACTCATGTAGCTGACTT
>CAZZUU010000340.1:0-4756 GCA_964657275.1 uncultured Mucilaginibacter sp.
CGCTGTTTGTTGTCGGTAAAAGCCACACATATTATTGCGGCACTCCCTAGTGTTATACCGAAATCAATAATTCTAAAAACCCAGCGCAATAAATATTGACTAATGCTCGGCCGCGCACCATTAAGGCTGATCACCTTTATTTTAAGCGACCGCTTACCTATGCTTTGTCCGTTCATAAAAATTTCGGTCAACAAGTCGTAAAATACACATATAGCAAGCCACACTATAACTAATATCACCACTCCACTTGAATCGAATGCCTCTTGTTGTTCACCACCATCGGCTACTTTGTAATAGCCAACAAAAAAGGCAGCAAACATCCCGTACACACACAAGAATATCAAATAATCCAGTGCTCTGGCAGCTACCCGGTCGCTCAAACCGGCCACATCATAATCGATGTCAATATTTTGAGATGTAGTAATCCTTATTGTTTGCATATATAAACAAATATATATTTGACTATTGAATAATTTATACCCCGAGATAAATAATTTGTTATTATTTTAACAAAAAAATCCAGCAAGATAAAATATGCGTGAAGCATTATTTGTTAAACAAAATAAAGAAAGATGGAATGAATATGAAGCGGTTCATACGAATGACCCTGATGAGCTTGCCCAACGTTTTATAGCCATTACTGATGATCTTGCCTACGCAAAAACATTTTATCCTCAATCTAAGACAACTTCATATCTAAACAAGCTCGCCGCCGGGTTTCATCAATCTATCTATAAAAACAAAAAAGAAAAAACAAACCGTATTGTTCAATATTGGGAATTTGAACTCCCATTGCTTTTCAAAAAATATCACAAATATCTTTTTTATTCACTTATATTTTTCATTGTATTCTTCTTTATAGGCTTAATATCTGCAAAGTACGATAACACATTTGTTCGGCTTATTATGGGAGACGACTATATAAATATGACAAATAATAACATTGCTAAGGGTGATCCCTTTGGGGTTTACAAAAGCGGGAATTCCTTCGTGATGTTTTATCAGATCGTAAAAAATAATTTATATGTAACAGTATTAAATTATGTATCGGGTATTTTTTTTTCAATGGGCACATTGTATGTTTTGTTTAACAACGGCCTTATGCTTGGCGCCTTTGAATATCATTTCATAAGCCGGGGGCTTGGCCTGCAATCAGTGCTTGTGGTGTTTATACACGGAACGCTGGAAATATCGACCATAATTATTTCCGGGGGTGCCGGTTTAGTTTTCGGCAATAGCATTATATTTCCTAAAACATATAAACGGTCTGTATCGATAAAAAAGGGAGCAGTTGACGGAATGAAAATCACCATTGGCATATTACCGGTCGTAGTACTTGCTGCAATATTTGAAAGCTTTGTTACCCGCCATACCGAAATGCCTATCTGGCTTAGCATTAGTATTTTGTTATCCTCATTTTTTTTTATAATATGGTACGTTATAATTTACCCTTTGCATTTAGCAAATAACCAAAAACCTTTTTACACTGATAAAAATGCAACCAAAAGTTGAATTGTCTCAAATCAGAAGACTAACTGAGATTGTTGATGATAGCGTCCTTTTTTTAAAACAAAATTGGAAACCTTTATTAAAAGCATATTTCACTATTTGCGGTATTTTTTGGGTGGCAGGGTTGGTTATTTCGGTACTTAATCAAACGCGCACAGTTCAACTTCAGAATGAATTTGAATCGGGGTATAGTATAACTTACTTTTTAAGCGTATTCCTGGTATATATAAATTTTATTTTTATCGCATTAACGGCGTTGTCATTCATCGCTTTATACCACGAAAAAGGCAATCAGGCTCCAATGGTTAATGAAGTGTGGGGGTATTTTAAATACTACTTTTTAAGGGTATTTGGCAGTTCTGTTTTATTGGCTATTTTTTTATCGGTAGGCATTGTTATGTGCCTGCTTCCCGGTATATATCTTTTTCCAGTCTTTCTACTCGTTATTACAGTAATGGTATTAGAAAACGCAAGTTTTCGCTATTCTTTTAGCCGCGGCTTTCAGTTAATTAAACAAAATTGGTGGTATCTGTGTGGCGTTTTAATTGTAGCCTCAATAATTGTGATAGCTGCAATGATACTTTTTGCCATACTGGTTGCGATGATTGTAACCTTACTTTTAGTTTTAACAAAACTAAATCATCAAGATACCGAATTAATGGCCTTAGTTTTAACGCTGCATGCCCTGCAGGTTTTGTACTTGCTCCCTGTGATAGCCGTTGCGTTGGCCTACTTCAGTTTTAATGAACAAAAAGATGACTTTAGCTTATTGCAGCGCATAGAAATGATAGGTAAAAATAAACAGGACGACGCTCAGCTCCCGTCAGAAGAATATTGAATATGCGCAAATTGTTAATTATCTTCTGTTTACTGACCTGCTTTGGCTTTAGTGCTAACGCCTACGGGAGCTTAATTGGTAAACCGGTGCACTCAGTTCACCAGCAATTGAAGATCGACAGCTCAAAGGTCAAAATTCGCAACTTTAACGCAGGTGCCCTGAAGAAATATACTAATGATCCTGAATTTAATTATCACACCGATATAAAACAAGAATCATGGTGGGACAGGTTTTGGGAATGGCTGTGGCATATTATTGAAAATCTGTTTGGCGGTTCAACCAGCACAAAGAGCCAGTCAGCCAGCCTCCCGCTTAAATATGTCTTGTTAGTGTTAATAGCCGGATTACTTGTGTATGTTATTACTAAAATCCTGGGGGTTGAAAACATATTTAATCGCGATTCAAAATATATTGGATTACCGTATACTGAGTCACTTGAGAATATAAATGAAATAATATTTGATGACGAAATCGAAAAGGCCGTTGCTGCACATAACTACAGGTTAGCTGTTCGTTTGCTTTATTTGCGCAGCCTAAAACAATTAAATGATGCTCATCTTATATCCTGGCAATTAGAAAAAACAAATTCAACTTACTTAAATGAATTAGCCAACAACGAGCAAAAACAATCATTTGGTATACTAACCAGACAATTTGAATATGTATGGTACGGCGATTTCCCTGTCGACGGCCAGCTATTTCAAAACATCAACGCATCCTTCACCAACTTTAAAAAAATGTTGTCATGAAAGATCTCAGAATGTACCTTGTAATTGCGTCGATATTACTTATCTTTTATTTCATAGCTCAATATAACCGGCCAAAGGTTGTTGATTGGACAACCACACTAAGTAATACAGAAAAAATCCCTTTTGGCACCTATATACTTTTTAATCGGCTAAATGACATTTTTCCAGGCGATAGCATAAAAACGTTTCGTGAACCCGTGTATAATGTCTTAAATGACCATGACATTAAAAATTGTACTTACATTATTATTTGTAATGACATAAAGTTAAATGAAAACGACTACGACAGGCTCTCTAAATTCATAAAAAGTGGCAATGACGTTTTCATCGCCTCGTCTGACTTTTCGGGAGAGTTGCGAAAAAAGCTAAAGATTGAAACAGAGTCTGAACTCCGAAACACTTACATCAAATTTTTGAGTAAATCTATCGATACGGATCTTCGGTACATGCCCCAAAAAAATATGGGGGGGACATATTTTAGCAGACTGGACACAGCAAAGGCAACGGTATTAGGCAACAATAGCTTGGGCCACAGCAATTTTATAAAGTACGCTATGGGTAAGGGCACCTTGTACCTTAATGCAAATCCGCTTTTATTTAGTAACTATAGCCTTTTAAATCCTCATGGGGCCGCTTATGCTTCAGCAGTTTTATCGTACCTTAAAACCGACAAAAGTTTAATATGGGACGAGTTTTACACCAAAGGTCGCGAGGGCGACGATAACAGCATGCGCGTATTCTTAGAACACCCTCAACTAAGATGGGCCTTTTATATAACGTTTTTTACTTTGATTGCCTTCGTACTGTATGATATAAAACGTCGCCAACGCATTATACCGGTAATTGAACCCCTCAAAAATTCAACGCTGGATTTTGTGAATGTTGTTGGCCAGGTTTATTACGAAAAACGGAATAACACCAATATTGCTCATAAAAAGGTACTTTATCTTTTGGAGCATCTGCGTGAAGTTTATAACATAAAAACCAATAAGCTGGACCAGGAATTTATTGAAAAATTAACTACCAAACTCGGTATCGAACCTAAGTTAGCTAACGAACTGGTCAACTATATCCAGTATATCGATAATCAGCCTAAGGTTACTGACAGGGAGCTGATTGAACTAAACAAATTGATTGAACAATTTTATAGCCTAACCACATAAATATGGAAGATGAAATATTTGAACAAAGAACTGATCTTAGTAAACTAAGTAGCGCAGTTGAACAGATTAAGGCGACTATTGCGCAGATAATTGTAGGCCAGCATGATAGTATCGATCTATTGATAGCGGGCATACTCGCCGACGGGCATATCCTGATCGAAGGTGTGCCGGGCGTAGCCAAGACGCTAACGGCCAAACTGATCGCAAAATCAATTGACGCCCACTACTCTCGCATCCAGTTCACGCCCGACCTGATGCCCTCTGACATATTGGGCACATCGGTTTTTAATCCCAAAACTGCTGACTTTGAGTTTAAAAGAGGTCCTATTTTCGGCAACATCATCTTGATAGATGAAATTAACCGTGCACCCGCCAAAACGCAATCAGCGCTGTTTGAGGTGATGGAAGAACGCCAATTAACTATTGACGGGCAAACCTATAAAATGGAAGAGCCTTTTACTGTATTAGCAACGCAAAACCCGGTTGAACATGAAGGC